>NZ_CAXBOV010000018.1:0-97207 GCF_963977355.1 uncultured Halopseudomonas sp.
CAAGTGGGTCAATTTTATTGGCCAAAAGTGGGTCAAAATTAATGGCCATTGACAAAAGTGGGCAGTCTTCAAGACCGACTTCAATATTTCCTGAGCATCCGCCTGCTCATCTGTCCGTATTATCGACATATCAAACCGCTCCTGTCGTTGGTTCCGCCACGATGCCAACCATGGTTTTTATCGCCTCAGCCATAAGCTCAAACTCAGCCGGCATCAAAAACCTGGGTCAGAAAAAACCGGTGTCAGTTCAATCTGACCCAAATACCTAGTTGGAGTTTCGGTGCGCGGTTTTGACCAAAGGGGGCGGCTGATTGCCTCGCAGCGTAGGTGTTGATCCTGGTGGGAGCGCCGGCCCCGCCGCGAATGGCTTAGCACGGCGCATACTGCTTCACGGCTAGGTCCACCGGGCTGACCGCCGAGGACCAGGTATGCGTGCGGACTACTGGTTTAAAATATGCTCAATCCAGTTTAAAAATCTGACGGCACCTCTCGTTTCGAAGCTGCCCTTATTTGGTACGTAGTAGCAAAGGTCTGACGCAGCCGGCCGGGTTTCAAATTGCTTCAGAAGTTTAGCTTTTAACAGTTTTCTAGTGAGTGTCGTAGAACAGAACACAAGTCCATTTTCTGCCATGGCTTGCTGAATCCCAAAAAGCTCTTGATCAAATTTTTTGAGTTTAATGTCAGCCCCCGCCAGTCCGTTTGTTTCCAACCACGCGGTTAGTGGAGGGTCCGGTAACGATCTATTTTTCCACTCCGTTGTAAAAAGGGTAATGGGTTCATCTGACCATGCCGGGGACTGCATTCCATAAGCGCCAAACACATTAAAAGACTCGGATCTGATGATGTCAGACGACTTAACTAATGAAACATCGCCAAAGCGAATTGGAATAATATACGGTTGACTGTCAACGGTCTCGCCTGTCGAAATTTCGATAGAAATATCTGGATTGGATTGCTCAAAGTCGTTCTGGGAAGGGATCAGCACCATGGCTGCCAAGGATGATGTTGTCGTCACCCTGACAGCACTGCCAGCCTTCATCACCTCCTCCAGCGCACCATCAATTTTTCGAAATCCTTCCGAGGTGGCTTTAGCCAATCTTGAACCTGTTCCGGTGAGTGATATCCGTCTTCCCTGCCGATGAAACAAACTTACATTTAACCGACCTTCCAGGTTGCTGATGTGGTGTGAAATAGCGGTTGGCGTCAGTGAGAGCTCCTTTGCAGCCAACTTAAAGGTCCCCAGACGGGCAGCCGACTCAAAGGCTTTCAGCGCTTGTAACGATACCTGCACGGTAATCTCCGAATTTGCCACCAGATCCTGACTATTTTAGATGAGTTCAACTCATCTGCAAGTGCACTCTTTTCGTTTGTTCCGGTCTCCAAAGGCTCACAAAATAGCACCTGTTATTCATCAACCGAGGTAAAGACAATGAGCACTCTATTGCACATCGACTCAAGCGTGAGAGCGGCAAACAACCCGAACCCAGATCATGACTCCATATCGAAAAACATCGCTCGTCGATTTATCGAGACTTGGCAACGGAAGCGGCCCGATGATGACTATATTTATCGTGACGTTGGAGTGAATCCACCTGATTTCATTACACAAGATTGGATTGGCGCAGTGTTTACCCCTGAGGAAAAGAGGACCCCAGCACAGAGAGAGAGACTGGCACTATCCGATACGCTGATAGCGGAGGTAGCCAAAGCCGATGTCATCTTGATTTCCTCACCAATGTATAACTATGGCATGCCTGCTCAGCTGAAGGCCTGGTTCGATCAAATCGTGCGCATCGACAAAACGTTTGACTTTGATCTCTCACGGGGAGACTTCCCTTTACAGCCTCTACTCTCAGGCAAGATATTGGTCATAGTCACTTCCAGCGGGGAGTTCGGTTTTGAAAAAGGCGGAATACGAGAAGAATCTGGTCACTTGGCGCCACACCTGCGGACTCTAAGTAAGTATCTCGGAGTGGACACAGTCTACGAAATTGCCGCCGAATACCAGGAATTTGGTGACGAGAGGCATCGGACGTCAGTGGCTAATGCCAGGCATCGAGCCGAAAGTATTGCCCTCGAACTAAGCGTTTCAAACCTGAGTCCATCTTCGAATACTGAGATCGCTGATGTGTGACGCTATTTCGGAAGGACGTCTCATGGAGTGTGCAGAAATCGCCATTGATTTGGCTGTCAGCAGTGTTAATGCAGATGGCTTGCCGTTTTCGGCAATTATTCTCAATCAAAATGGGGACCTCATTGGCAAAGGTGTAAATCAAGTCGCCAAGCATCTGGACTGCACCGCACACGCTGAAATCCAGGCGATAAGGGAGGCTTCAAGGAATGAAAAAGACCTCTCATTGGAAGGGGCAACTCTAATTGCTTCAGGAGAGCCTTGCGCACTCTGTTATATGGTAATTCGTATGGCAGGGATCAGGAAAATTATTATCTTATCGAATCGATATGAGGTGGGAAAGTATGGGTTTGATTATCTAAGGACATACGAATATCTCAGTGAAAGCCTCTTTCATGAGCTCGATATTCGAACGCTAGCTAATGAAAGAAAATTGCTTCCATTCCAGTTAGCCAAAATGAATCTGAGTGATTAATAACCTACTTCTCCGAAAATCCACGATACAAATGTGCGAACCTTGCCCGTGCGAAATTTCGCTTCTGGTGCAACCAGGTAGTACTGGTATTCTGCCGGGACCGAAATTTCGATCGGACTCTGAAGCAAGCCGGCTTTAAGGAGATCGGCAACAAGGCTGTATCGCATCAGCGCAATACCTCTGCCGGCAAGCACAGCCTCGACAAGCGTCGTTCCCTCGGTCACTCGAAGTGTTATGGAACTGTCAGGTATTTCAATGCCGAGTGCTTCCTGAAACGCCCTCCACGAGCTGTCCATGTCGATTGATTCATCGATAAGCCACGGAAGTTTTACCAGGCTCTCAGGCGTCACAGGTTCACTATCAGTAAGCATGCTGTGACACACCGGCAGTAGTTTTTCTTCGAGCAGTAGCCTGGACTCGAGCCCAGGGTAATTACCGCTGCCATACCGTATCGCTAGATCCACGCCATCACCCTGAAAACCAACCAACTGTAGATTGGGTTGAAGGCTTAGCTGGAGCTCAGGGTGAGCTTTCTGAAACGAATCAATTCTAGGCACTAACCACCGACTGGCAAAAGATGGCACCGTTGCCACGGTCAGTCGCCCGGGATTGGAGTCTGGCGCAAATAGCGCTATACCTCTTTCCAACGCCTGAAAGCCCGTCTCCACATACCCTGAAAGCGCTCTGCCTTCATGCGTCAATCTCACTTCACGGGTTAGACGAACAAAAAGTTTCAACCCTAGAAAATCCTCCAGGCCACGAATGTGGCTGCTGACGGCTGCCTGGGAAATGTTCAGGGCCTCAGCCGCCGACTTGAAGCTTAGTTCTCTAGCAGCGTACCGAAATGCTTGTAATGCCCTTAATGGAGGTAATTTTTGCACGGGCTCTATTCTGTCTATGGTTAAGTTTTAATTAAGCATAGCCGAATTTTATCCGTTTGTTCCATGTGCGGAACGTTGGAAGAATGAAGGGACACCAACCACCAGAGGAACATCAAATGTCACTCGACGCGATTACTAGCAAAGGTGCTCAAGCACCGGCCATGAAAATTGAAGTCCCGATCGTGAGTGCTTTTGTTGACGGCGATTCCGGCGGCAACCCGGCAGGAGTTGTGTTGGATGCAGAGCGGTTTAGCTCTGAACAAAAACAGATGATCGCCGCAGCCGTCGGCTTGTCGGAAACGGCGTTTGTGTCTGCGTCTGATCTTGCAGACATAAAACTGGAATTCTTTACGCCCACTCAGCAGATCGCTCACTGCGGCCATGCGACGATCGCTACATTCAGCTACCTGAGTCAGAACGGCCTGCTGACAAGCGATGACTCCTCCAAAGAGACCATTGATGGATGCAGATCCATCAAAATAGTGCATGAGTCAGCGTATATGGAGCAAAAAGCGCCTCGTTATGAGCCGCTCACTGATGACCATCATCAGTTGGTGCTACGATCGCTCGGGATAAACAGCGCCGATCTCATCGCCGGCGCAAGTCCGACACTGGTGAATACGGGCAACAGTTTTGTCGTCGTCGGTATTCGCGACGCAGATGTGATCCAGGGTCTCGAACCAGATTTTGCGTTGATTGAAGAGCTCAGTGACGCTCTGGATCTGATCGGGCTTTATGTATTTTCCTTCGATGGTGTTGGAGATGGACGAGATGCAGGAGCGCGTATGTTCGCGCCCCGGTATGGGATTCAGGAAGAATCCGCAACGGGCATGGCGGCCGGCCCGTTGGCGTGTTACCTGCGGGAGCATGTCGGCCTCGATAAACAGGCGTTTGTGCTTGAGCAAGGGCAGTGGATGTCACCGGCCTCACCTAGCCTTATCAACGTGCGTTTGCATATTGGCGCTAACGGTAAAATCGAAAGTCTGTTTGCAGGGGGGCGAGCATCCCTCAAAGACGTAAAGGCCCTCGTTGTATGAGGGGCTGTCACGCTCGTACTGAGCTGAAATGGTTGAAAAGCAACTTGATATAGGATCTCAGGAGAATAATTTGCTCGCTAAGCAGCCGTGGTTCCCCCACCGCGGGCGAGAGGACGATTACCCCCTCTAAAGGTAATTGGGATCAGGTGACTCTCCGTGGCGGTCGCCTAGTCCGGCAGCATTCTGCAAGCCAACGCACGGGCCAGCGAAGCCGGCAACGGCGTGAATATCGAATATCGCATTCCCAAGGAGGGCACCCAGGTGTGGTTCGATCTGATGGCGATCCCGGCGGATGCGCCCAATCCAGAACAGGCCCACGCTTTCATCAACTTCATATTGAGGCCCGAGGTGGCGGCCAGCATCAGCAACGAGGTCTCCTACGCCGCCGGTCAACGAGGCGCTGAGAAACAAGCCGGGCGCCTATCCGCTCCAGAAAGTGCAGGCCCGGCTACACCCTGTAGCCATTGCCCATGGCAGCGGAACGGGTACGTACCGGGAGCTGGACACGGATCAAGACAGGGAGTTGAGCGTCAGCGCAAAGCCCGCTCTTGCGTTCAGACCGAAGGGTCGGGCTTTTGCCGCAGGCGTTCCAACCATGCTGGGTCCAGGCGATACTGGTCGGGCTCAAGGCCCATCTTGATCATCGCCTGGCGGTGCTTTTCCATCGGGCCGCTGAGGTCATCTGCTGCCTGGGGATGGCCATCAAGCCGGTGCATTTCCACCTGGCCCAGATGATAGAACCGCAGCAATTTCATCGCCTCTGGCGAACCCGCTAGCACGCCTGCCTCCACCCGGTGCATAACATTGGTAACGCTCATCAGGCTGCGTTTGAGTTGCCAGCCATATACGGCTGGCTGCATCCAGCTCTGGCTCCAGAAAACCGAGCGCATCAGCACAAGCGTGATGGCTACACCCAACAGCACTCCGCCCAGATTCCAGCGAAAATTACTGCCCTCCGGGCTGCCGAACAGGGCGACCGCGAGCGCCGAAAACGACATTGCCAACGCGGCAAAAATCACCACTACCACTAACGTGCTCTTGCGCGTCTGCTGACGATAAAGTTGCGGATCAAGGTGCTGGATTTCAAACATGGGAGTTGGCCTGGTTATCCACCGTCTTCACCGTCCGCCGCGCCGCAAACCAGGCCCGTGTGTTATCTCCCAATACCAGCATGCAAGGGGTGATGAACAATGTCAGGAATGTGGCTATGGTCAGGCCGCCTGCGATGGCACTGGAAAGTTGAGTCCACCATTGCGTGGAGGGTGCGCCGAAGCCAAGACTTGGCTCCAGCAGATTGACATTAACGGCCAGCACCATGGGCATCAGACCCAGGACTGTAGTGATCGATGTGAGCAATACCGGGCGCAGCCTGAGGCAACCGGTTTCCCAGGCCGCGTCGTAGGCCGAGGCCCCAGCGGCACGGATCTGGTTGTAGGTATCAATCAGTACGATGTTGTTGTTCACCACAATGCCCGACAGGCCAATGATGCCCATCCCGACCATCACGATACCGAACGGTTGACTGTTGATCAGCAGCCCCATCAGAACGCCTGCGGTGGAAAATATGATGGCGGACATGACCAGCATGGCCTGGTACCAACTATTGAACTGCACCAGCAGAATTAACAGCATCAGGAAGATCGCAACCACGAACGCCGTACCCAGGAAACTGGCCGCCTCCTGCTGATCAGCACCCTCGCCCGCCGTATTCACACGAATTCCCACCGGCAATTCCAGGTCGCTTTGCAGCAGCGCCTTGAGGCGCTCCCCTACCTGAGCGCCGGGAACCAGGTCAGACTTGATTGTCACCGCTCGGCTGCCGTCAATACGATTGATGACACTGGTCTTGGGCGCAGGCTCTACGGTAACAAAGTTGCTGATCGGCACCTGGCCCTTGGGCGTCTGCACAGTCAAGCGCGTGAGCTCCCCGACCGAGCGCCAGTCCTGGGGAAAGCGCACGCGGATGTCCACTTCGTCGCTGGCGTATTCGGGGCGGTACTTGGCCAGTAGCAAGCCGTTAGTGACCATTTGTACCGCATTACCCACTGTCAGCACGTCCGCGCCAAAACGGGCGGCGGCAGCGCGATCCACATTGACCCGCCATTCAACACCCGGAAGACTGCGATCATCCTCGATATCCACAAAGCCACCGAGGCTGTTCATCTTGGCAACCAACATATCGACTGCCGCATCAATGGCGTCCTGCTGCGGACCTGTGACCTGAAGCTCGATCGGTTTGCCCGCGGCAGGGCCGCCTTCCTGTTTGCGGAAGTCGAGAATGACGCCAGGCACATCCGCGGTCAGTTCGCGCATCTCATCGAGAATGGCGTTGGCACGACGGCGTTCATCCCAGTCGGTGAACTGGAACTGCAGTGTGCCCACCACATCCGGTGGCAACTGATTACCCGCCGACACCATGGATCGCGCATACAGCGCTTTCACTTCGGACAGACCAAGCAAGCGTTGCTCAACCTGTTTTACCAGGCCGTCACGCTCGTAGATCGACAAGTCGCCGCGTGCGCGCACCAGCACCTGGGCTGACTCGGGCTCCACTTCCGGAAAAAACTCTACGCCATGATTAAAAGCACCGTAGGCAATGAAGATCAGCACCAGGATCAACATCATGCCCCCGAAGGTCAGTCCAGGCCGCCGCAGCAGTCTGGCCAACAACCTACCGTAGGCCTTGCCAGTGCGACTTGGGCTGGCTTGCGGGGCAGCGGGCTGATGCCGCTTCAACGAGCCGAGTACCGGCAGAAAGATCAGCGCCATGAGCAGCGAGGCCAGCAAGGCAATAATCACGGTGGCTGGCAGGTAACGCATGAACTGACCCACCACACCAGGCCAGAAAAGCAGGGGGCCGAAGACCACAATAGTGGTCGCGGTGGAGGCGATGATCGGCCAGGCCATTCGCTCCGCGGCGTTACCCCAGGCCTGGCTGGGCGCCTGGCCTTCGGCGAGATTACGGTCGGCAAGCTCGCTCACCACAATAGCGCCATCGACCAGCATACCGGCGACCAGAATCAGCGCGAACAGGACGATAATGTTCATCGTGAAACCGATCAGATACAGCACCAGAATGGCAGCCAGAAAAGCACCGGGAATGGTGATACCCACCAGTAAGGCGGAGCGCATGCCCATGGTGGCAACAATCAGAATCAGCACCAGTACTACAGCAGTAAGCACATTGTTGAGCAGGTCCGACAACATCGTTTCCACCTGGGTGGACTCATCCATGATGTAGTGCACTTCCATCCCGTCGGGGAACCGCTCGCTGGCCGCAGTTATAAGAGTACGAACCTGTTCGGTCGTCGATAGAATGTTGGCCCCCGCGCGCTTCTTGACCTCCAGTACCATGGCCGGCTGACCGTTGATGCGTGCGAAGCCCAGGGGGTCCTTGAAGCCACGATTGATAGTTGCCACATCGGCGAAGGTAACCACCGTGTCGCCGTCTACCTTGACGGGCATGTTCAGCACATCATCGAGGTTCTCGATCACCCCCGGCACCTTGATCGACATGCGTCCCTCGCCGGTATCCAGACTACCTGCCGCGACCAACCGGTTGTTATTGGAAACCAGGTTGAACAGCTGCATGTAATCCAGACCGTAGCTTTCAAGGGCCTGGGGATCCACGACAATCTCCAGCAGATCTTCCCTGTCGCCGCCAATCTCCACTTCGAGTACTTCAGGGATCGCTTCGATATTCTCCTGGAGCTCGCGGGCAATAAAAACCAGCTCACCCTGCGCCACCGGGCCGGCAAGACCGATAGACATCACCGGGAACAGCGCGACATTGATTTCGTTTACCGTGGGCTCGTCGGCTTCGCCAGGGAGCTTGCTGCGTGCCAGATCCACCTTTTCGCGCACATCGGTCAGCGCCTTGTCGGCGTTGAACCCGGCATCGAACTCCAGCATCACCGAGGCATGACCCTCACTGGATACCGAAGTCATCTTCTTGACCCCTTCCAGGGAGCGCAATTCATGCTCCATCGGCCGCACCAGAAGGCGCTCCGCGTCTTCCGGACTGATCCCGTCAAGGGTCATCGATACGTACATCATCGGAATGGCAACGTCTGGATTGGCTTCCTTGGGGATCGCGTTGTAGGCAACCAGACCGCCTACCAGCAGGAAGATCAGCAATACAATGACAGCCCTACTACGGTCTATCGCTGCATGAATCAGCTCGCTCATTCAGCCGCCCCCATGCCGGGCAGTGGCTGAGACTCGACCATATCTGGATCCTTGGCATCGTCGCCGACCGGGACAACCAGAGTGTCCACTACCTGGCCGGGATCAACGAACCCCGCCCCCTGGGTAATGATTTGCACGTTCGTTGGCAAACCCGCAACGGTCGCGCCTTCATCGGTAATGGAAACAACCTCGACGGAGTAATTGACCACCCTGCCTTCATCATCAACCGCATGAACACCCAGACTCCCATCCGGCCCAAGCTTGAGCAGAGCGGGCGACAGCTGATGCGCAAGCACGGGGGCCAACTGGATACGCAGCGTGGCACTACCCCCTGCAACGCGCCAAAGCTCAGGATTATCCGCCTCCACCTCGACGTAGAAGCTGCGGGTCTGCGGGTCGGCTGCGAGGCTGACGAATCGCACCTCACCGGACAACTCGCGGCCATCAAGCAAGCGGATGATGACCGGCTGACCCTCTTCGACCTTGTGTGCATCCTGCTGGGGAATCTGGGCGGTACCCTTCAACTGCGTTACGTTGACAACCGACATGAGCTCGGCACCCGGCTGCACCAGCTCGCCGATCTCAACGTAACGGCGGTCGACTACGCCATCAAAGGGAGCTACTGGGCGGTTGTACTCCACTGCCAGCTGCGCAGCGCTCAGATCCGCCTGCGCCCTGGCCACCTCACCCTCCAGACGGATTATTTCCGTCTCGGTAACGTAGTTGGACGCCCTCAGCTTGCGCGCACTGGCCAGCTCCTTCTGCCGTAGACGAAAAATGGCTCTGGCCTGCTCCAGCTCCTGACCCCGACCTTCATCGGAGAGCAGCAGCAAGGGTTCGCCCGCGGTAACCTGCTCACCCTGCTGCTTGAGTATTTGTGCAACCCGGCCTGTCACCTGGGCCATTACCCGTACCTGTTGCCAGGGTTGCAGCTGGCCCTGCAGCACCTGCTCGCGTGTTATCGGTTGCGCTTGTGACCAGCGGGTTTCAACCTGATGCACCTTCTGCGCGGGCACTTGCTGAGCCATGGGCGCCTCGTCACTGGCACTGCGCCAATCACCCAGTAGCAGCCATACGATCAACACGACAGCCATCAAAACGGCTATACCGACGGGAGATATCCCGCGGGGAAATTTTTTCTTGAGTGAAGCGGTCACGGACATTCCTTACCAGAAAACCATAAAAAGCGGCAGCTGCTGTGAACACGCCTGCACGCCCGGCAGTATATCCGCCAATAGAACTGCGTGCTCGGGCTCAACTGATCCTATTGTAACGGGAGAAGCGGCGCCTCATGGCGCGCGCAAAGCCGGACTAAGGCGCAACATATCCAGAATACTGTCAGCCAGGGTTTCTGCCTTGGCGTCCAGATCCAGGCCTTCGGGCACCAGCAGGCACTGGTCCAGCATACCGGTGATAAATGCATGCACACAGCGACTGGCAACCGGCAGGTCGAGGTCTTCGGGCAATTGCCCTTTGGTTATTGCATTGCGCAGACTCAGCTCGATATTGTGGTCGTATTCCCGGCGAAAATCCTGCATCCACTGGCGCAGATTGCCCAGGTCTTCGGTGTACTCGCATTTGTGGAACAGTATCTCGCCGACGCGACGCACTTCAGGATCGCTGCCTGCGCGCTGGAACATTTTGATCAGCAGTTCACGCAGGCGTCCTATGGGGTCTGGTTCCTGAGGGTTGCGGCTCGCTTCACTGAGTGGCTGCAGGGGCATATTTACCCGCTCGAGCAATGCGCCTACCAGCTCGGACTTGTCCTTAAAATGCCAGTAAATTGCGCCCCGGGTCACGCCTGCAGCGGCAGCAATTTCCGACAATGATGTACGTGAAATACCCTTGCGGTAAAAGCACAGCTCCGCCGCAGTGAGAATGTCACTACGGGTCTCCTGCGCTTCCTCTTTTGTTCGCCTGACCATTCGCCATTTCACCCAATCAGCTTCGAGAATCATAGGGCCTGCTTCGGCAGGTCCGTGAGTGCCGTTTATGTTAACTAATGTTAATCTCACTTACAAACATTCATGAATGTAAGTATATTGCCCGTCAATCTGGTCATCCCTGTACTCCGCCCAACAGGCGTACCGACCACAGAAACAAGCACAGCATTTCCCGAGGATTCCGTCATGCCCCATCCTGCCATCGCGCGTTCCGCGCTATTTCCACTATTGGCCCTGCTCGCCCTGTTAAGCGCCTGTGAAAACCAGACAAGCGCAGCACCTGAGCAAGCCCAGGCGCAGCAGATACCGGAAGTCGGGGTGGTTACTCTGGTCGCCGAACCCTTTGAACTGACTACCGATCTGCCCGGCCGCACCGCGCCCTTTCGCATCGCCGAAGTAAGACCCCAGGTAGATGGCATCATCGAAAAACGCTTGTTCACCGAGGGGAGCGAGGTCAAGGCGGGTGAGCAGCTGTATCAGATAGACGACTCGGTTTATCAGTCCGCGCTGAACAGTGCGAAAGCGGCAAACCTGTCGAGCACTTCGCTGAGCGATCGATATAAACAATTGATCCAGGATCAGGCAGTGAGTCGCCAGGCCTACGATGAGGCGCGGGCAGCCAGCCTGCAAACCCAGGCAGCCCTGGAGCGTGCCCAGATTGACCTGCGCTACACCCAGGTCAGAGCGCCGATCAATGGCCGTATTGGCCGTTCGGCCGTTAGCGAGGGCGCTCTGGTGACCGATGGTCAGGATGCTGCCATGGCGACCATCCAACAACTCGATCCCATCTATGTGGATGTAACCCAGCCTGCACGTGATCTGCTGGCCCTGCGTCGTGATCTCGAAGAGGGCCGCCTGCAGAAGGTTGGCAATAACGCCGCCCAGGTCACACTCCAATTGGAAGACGGCAGCGCCTATCCGCACGAGGGCACGCTGGAGTTCTCGGAAGTATCGGTGGACGCGGGTACCGGCTCGGTAACCCTGCGCGCGGTGTTCCCAAACCCTGATAATGGTCTGCTGCCAGGCATGTTCGTGCATGCCCAACTGGTTGCAGGCACGCGAAGCGAAGCCATTCTGGCGCCACAGCAGGGCATTACCCGCACTCCCCGGGGCCAGGCCACCGCGTTGATAGTCAACGCCGACAATGTAGTTGAGCTGCGAGAAGTACGTACTGAACGCACCGTCGGCAATCGCTGGCTGATCAGTGAGGGGCTCGATGATGGCGACCGACTGATTACCGAGGGGCTGCAGTTCGTGCAACCCGGTGCCAAGGTCAAGCCTGTACCCGCTGGCAACGTCGCTGAACCGGCTTCTACTGCCGGACAGGAAGGATAATCCCCATGCCACGCTTCTTTATTGACCGTCCGATCTTCGCCTGGGTGATAGCCCTGGTGATCATGCTGGCCGGCGGGCTGTCGGTGCTCAGCCTGCCCGTCAACCAGTACCCGAGCATTGCGCCGCCCGCAGTGGGCATTTCCGTCAGTTATCCCGGCGCTTCTGCGCAAACGGTTCAGGACACCGTGGTCCAGGTGATCGAACAGCAGCTCAACGGTATTGATGGTCTGCGCTATATCAGCTCGACCAGTAACTCCGACGGCAGCATGGAAATCACCGTTACCTTTGACCAGGGCGTGGATCCGGATATCGCCCAGGTGCAGGTACAGAACAAGTTGCAACTGGCCACACCGCTGTTACCCCAGGAGGTCCAGCAACAGGGCATACGGGTAACCAAATCGGTCAGAAACTTCCTGATGGTAATCGGGGTAGTTTCAACCGATGGCAGCATGAACCGCGACGATCTGGCCGACTACATCATCTCCAACCTGCAAGATCCCATCTCCCGAAGCGAGGGCGTGGGTGACTTTCAGGTGTTCGGCGCGCCCTATGCGATGCGCATCTGGCTGGACCCGGCAAAACTGAACAACTTCAAGCTGACCCCCGGCGATGTGAGTACCGCGGTCCGGGCGCAGAACGTGCAGATCTCATCCGGTCAGTTCGGCGGCTTGCCGGCCGTACCCGGGCAACAGCTGAACGCAACCATTATCGGCAAGACCCGCCTGCAGAGCCCTGAGCAGTTTCGCGAAATATTGCTCAAGGCCAACCCGGACGGCTCCCAGGTCCGCCTGAAAGATGTCGCCCGGGTTGAACTGGGCGCACAGAACGCAAACATCTCGGCACGGTACAACGGGCTGCCGGCATCCGGCCTGGCGATCAAGCTGGCCACCGGGGCCAACGCACTGGATACCGCCAAGGGGGTCAAGCAGACCATTTCCGATCTGGAGCCGTTCTTCCCGCCCGGCCTGAAAATTGAATACCCCTACGAAACCGCGCCGGTAGTGTCTGCATCGATCACCGGTGTGGTACACACACTGCTCGAAGCCGTGGTTCTGGTATTCCTGGTGATGTACCTGTTCCTGCAGAACTTCCGTGCAACCCTGATCCCTACGCTGGCAGTGCCGGTGGTTATTCTCGGGACTTTTGGCGTGCTCTCGGCATTCGGCTTCACCATCAATATTCTGACCATGTTCGCCATGGTACTGGCCATCGGGTTGCTGGTGGATGATGCCATCGTGGTGGTCGAAAACGTCGAGCGGGTCATGTCCGAGGAAGGCCTGTCGCCGCTGGAGGCCACGCGCAAGTCCATGGATCAGATCCAGGGTGCGCTGGTCGGCATCGGCCTGGTGCTCTCGGCGGTATTCGTACCTATGGCGTTTTTCGGCGGTTCCACCGGCGTGATTTACCGTCAGTTTGCGATCACCATTGCTTCAGCGATGACACTGTCGGTCCTGGTGGCGCTGATCTTTACCCCGGCGCTGTGCGCAACCCTGCTCAAGCCGATCCCCAAGGGTGGTCAGCATGAAAAGCGCGGCTTCTTTGGCTGGTTCAACCGTACCTTCGACCGCGGAGTCGGTCGCTACGAGCGCGGTGTCGCCAGCATGCTCAAGCGCAAGACGCCTTACCTGCTTCTGTATGTCGTGATCGTCGCGATCATGGCAGTGCTCTTTGCCCGTATTCCTTCCGCGTTCCTGCCAGATGAAGACCAGGGCGTACTCTTTGCCCAGGTGCAGACACCGGCCGGCTCCACCGCAGAACGCACGCAACAGACTGTCGACAAGATGCGCGATTACCTGCTGGAGGAGGAAAGCGATGTGGTCAACTCGGTATTTACCGTCACAGGCTTCAACTTCGCAGGACGCGGACAGAACTCGGGCATGGCCTTTATTGGTCTGAAACCATGGGATGAGCGCACAGAACCGGGCCAGAGCGTATTTGCCCTGGCCGAACGGGCCCAGACGAAATTCGATACCTACCGCGACGCGATGGTTTTCGCCTTTGCACCGCCGGCAGTGATGGAGCTGGGTAACGCGACGGGCTTCAACCTGTACCTGCAGGACAATGCTGGAGTAGGCCACCACACGCTGATGCAGGCACGCAATCAGTTGCTCGGGATGGCCGCGCAACACCCAGCACTGATGGCCGTGCGCCCCAACGGGCTGGAGGATGAACCGCAGTATCAACTGACCATAGATGATGAAAAAGCGCGCGTGCTCGGCGTATCACTGAGTGAAGTGAACAACACCCAGTCCATTGCCTGGGGCTCCAGCTACGTCAACGACTTTATCGACCGCGGCCGGGTCAAGCGGGTTTACATGCAAGGCGAAGCAAGCGCTCGTATGGGTCCGGAGGATCTGGGCAAATGGTATGTGCGCAACGACAGCGGTGACATGGTGCCCTTCAACGCCATCGCCAGTGGTGAGTGGGTTTACGGTTCACCCAAGCTCTCGCGATACAACGGTGTTGCCGCTATGGAAATCATGGGCGAAGCTGCCCCCGGCTACAGCACCGGCGACGCTATGGCAGCGATTGAGGAAATCGCTCAGAAGTTGCCACAGGGCGTCGGCGTCGCGTGGACAGGGCTTTCGTACGAGGAACGTATTTCCGGTGATCAGGCGCCCATGCTCTATGCGCTGTCCCTGCTCGTAGTGTTCCTCTGTCTGGCCGCACTGTATGAAAGCTGGTCGATTCCGCTGGTAGTGATGCTGGTAGTGCCACTGGGTGTCATTGGCGCCTTGATAGCCACGCTTGGCCGCGGGCTGACCAACGATGTGTTCTTCCAGGTCGGACTTCTGACCACGGTGGGGCTGACCGCGAAAAACGCGATTCTTATCGTCGAATTCGCCAAGGACCTTCACGAGAAAGGCATGAGTCTGTTCGACGCAGCGGTAGAAGCCTGCCGCATGCGTCTGCGCCCGATCATCATGACATCGCTCGCGTTCACCCTCGGCGTCGTACCCCTGGCGCTGGCCAGTGGCGCGGGTGCGGGCAGTTCCCACGCCATCGGTACCGGCGTGATCGGCGGTATGATCACGGCGACGGTGCTGGCAATATTCTGGGTGCCCCTGTTCTTCGTGATGGTTTCATCGATGTATGGTGCCAAGAAGAACCAGACCGATGATGCCGACCAGAGCACCAGGGAGATCACCCCATGAAGCGCCTGTTAATCTGCAGCGCGCTGACTGCAGCACTCGCTGGCTGTTCAATGATCCCGGCGTATCAGCGCCCGGCCCTGCCAGTGGCCGACAGTTGGCCGACAGGCGAAGCCTACGAGACCGTCCCGGCCCAATCGGGCGCAGCGCCACTGGCCTGGCAGAGTTTCTTCCGTGATCCACAGTTGCGTGAACTGATAGAGGTGGCACTGGAAAACAATCGAGACCTGCGTGTAGCCGTGCTGAATGTGGCTGCTACCAGCGAGCTCTACCGTATCCAGCGAGCTGACGGATTGCCCAGTCTTAGCGCCAATGGCAGCGGTAGTCGCACGCATACACCCGCAGGCCTCAATGGCAACACGCAAAGTGGGATTAACAGCCAGTACAGCGCGACTCTGGGCGTAGCCTGGGAGATCGATCTGTTTGGTCGAGTGGGCAGCCTGCAGCAGCAGGCACTGGAGGAGTACCTGGCCACCGAGGCGGCGCAACGCGGCGTGCAGGTCAGCCTGATCGCCAGCGTCGCCAATAGCTATCTGCGCTGGCAGGCCAATCAGGCACTGCTCCAAACTACACAGGACACCCTGCAGACCTATGAAGACAGCCTGCGCCTGACCCAGCGCAGCTTCGATGTGGGTATTGCCTCGACACTCGAACTGACCCAGGCTCGCACTGCGGTCGAGACTGCTCGCAGTAGTCTCGCCGCCTACAAGCGGCTGGTCGCGCAGGATCGCAACGCCCTTGCCCTGCTGGTTGGCCAGCGCGTTTCGATTTTACCCTCCGCAAAAATCGAGCTGGGGACTGATCTGCTTGCCGAGCTACCCGTAGGTCTGGCTTCAGACGTCTTGTTGCAGCGCCCGGATATAGTCCAGGCCGAATATGCGCTACGCGGAGCCAGCGCCAATATCGGCGCCGCACGGGCCGCCTTCTTCCCCAGTATCAGCCTGACTGCCAATGCCGGCAGCGCCAGCAACCAGTTGTCCGACCTGTTTCAGAGCGGCTCGGAATACTGGAACTTCTCGCCCAGTATCAGCCTGCCGATCTTCAGCGCCGGGCGCCTGCAGGCCAACCTCAACTACGCCGAGCTCATTCGCGATGTGCGTGTAGCCGAGTATGAAAAGTCCATCCAGATGGCCTTCAGTGAAGTTGCTGACGGCCTTGCAGCACGGGGAACCTATCGGGATCAGGTCGCCGCACAGCAACGCCTGCTGAGCGCCAGCGAAGACTATTTCCAGATCGCCGAGCGCCGTTACCGTAGCGGCGTAGACAGCTATTTGATTTTACTTGATGCCCAGCGCCAGCTCTTCACCGCGCGCCAGCAATTGATCAACGATCGGTTGAATCAGTTGACCAGTGAGGTTGATCTGTTTCGGGCGCTGGGCGGTAGCTGGGGGACTCAGACCAATCGGTAATAGCACAAGGGGAGCCGGTCGGCACGCCCGGCTCCGTGGCCTCACCCTATACGCATCGCTTTTATATTCTTAATCGATATAACGTTATAACCATAAAACAGTTATGATTTATCTTAATTGATAAATTCAAGCCTAGTGATGGAGTGTGATCATGCAACCCCTTGTAGAACCTTTCTTCGATCCGGCTACCTTCACCTACAGCTACGTGGTGACGGATCCGGCAACCAGACGCTGCGCTATAATCGATTCCGTACTCGACTACGATCCAGCATCCGGAAGAACATCTCATCACAGTGCCGACCGCCTGATAACCCACGTGCGCGAACAGGGCCTGCAGGTCGACTGGCTGCTGGAAACCCATGTGCATGCTGATCACCTCTCCGCTGCGCTCTACCTGAAGGCAGCCGTGGGCGGACGCCTGGCCATAGGTGAACATATTACCGTCGTGCAGAAGACCTTCGGCAAGCTGTTCAATGTCGGTGACGAGTTCGCCACCGATGGCACCCAGTTTGACCACTTGTTCAAGGATGGCGATACCTTCCAGGTAGGTAACATTCAAGCCCGCGCTATTCATACCCCGGGCCATACCCCAGCCTGCATGACCTACCTGATCGGCGACGCAGGATTTGTCGGCGACACTCTGTTCATGCCCGACTACGGCACCGCCCGCTGCGATTTCCCAGGCGGGGACGCGCGGGTGCTGTACCAGTCGATCCATAGATTATTTGCTCTGCCCGACGAAACACGCCTGTTCATGTGTCACGACTACAGGGCGCCCGGCAGGGATGACTTTCTCTACGAGACCACCGTTGCGCAAGAACGCGAGCACAATGTCCACGTCCACGAGGGTGTCAATGAGTCCGACTTCGTCACCATGCGCAGCGACCGCGACGCAACGCTTGGCATGCCAACTCTGATATTACCGTCAGTGCAGATCAACATGCGGGCCGGGCACTTGCCGCCCGCGGAAGATAACGGCACTCGTTATCTGAAAATACCACTCAATGTGCTGTGAAAAATGACCATGAATTCGTTGAAGCAGCAAGCGCACATTGTCCATTCATCCGTTAACTCCAAGGGGGAAATCCCATGAAAAACGCACACGACCTGGTAGCCGATGCCAAGGACCAGATTCAGGAAGTCTCGATAGAGCAAGCCGATGCGGCAATCCGCAACGCGGACGCACTGATTGATGTGCGTGAAGGTGATGAGTTCGCCGCCGGACATATACCCGGAGCGATTCACATTCCGCGCGGCCTGCTGGAGTTCAAACTCAGTAATATGCCCGAGTTGTCGGCGCGCGATCTGAAGCTGGTGCTCTACTGCAAGACCAGCGGCCGTGCAGCACTGGCTGCCTGCTCCCTGCAGCAGATGGGCTACATGAACGTGCAATCCATCAGCGGCGGTTTTGACGCCTGGAACGAAGCCGGCAAGCCCGTAATGACACCGAGCTTACCGTCATTCGATTAACCGGTCGCCAACAACCGGGCTCGCAAAGCGAGGCACCCTAGAGAGGTACTCGCTCCAACGCCCAAACAGTGCCAGTCAGGGCGACGGCAGCCACCCCAACAGGCATAACTACTCGCTGATAGACCCATTGGTTACGCAGCAGATAAATCACCGGCACCACGGCCAGCACTACCGCCAATTGAGCCAGCTCAACGCCGACATTGAAGCTGGCCAGGGCGACCAGTCGCGACGACGTATCACTCATGAAGTCGCCCAGTACGCTAGCAAAACCGAAACCGTGGATCAGACCAAAACCGAAACCCACAAGATACCGCCTGTGCCCCAGAAACGGCCATACGATATTCACCGCTGCCGCAACGATGGACAATGCGATAAAGGTTTCCACCCAGGCGATGGGCAAACGGACAACACCCAGGGTAGCAATGACCAGCGTAACCGAATGGGCGACGGTAAAGGCGGTTACGATCAAAGCCACGTCCTTCACCGCCGCACCCAGCCGGTTCTCTACCACCCAGTGACCCTTTTCACGCCGCACGGCAGCCGGTAGGAGCAAAGCCAGTAGAAACAGCATGTGGTCGTAACCGATCCACAGGTGCACCATACCTTCCCAGATGAATTCGACAGCGGTGTGCCAGACACTGGGCGTATCTGCAAATGACAGGGTTTTCTGGTCTGGTCCAAGAACCGTCAGACGATCATTTTCGTCGGAGCGAATCATGACCAGGGCACGGTGTAGTGGGTCCTGGTCAAAGAACAGGTTGTACTGCAATTGCGAAGCAACAATGGCCGCATCAAAACAGTCAGGGCGAAATTCCAGCGCCAGATAATTACCGTCACTGTGTCTGGTGAGTCCAGCGATACGCCAATCTACTCGGCATTCCAGATCGCCAGACATGACCGCCAGTTTCGAATTCAGATAGCTCTTCACGCTGGCTTGTCGGCCGACCACCTCAGCCCAGCGCACTTGTCCGTCACCATCACTATCAAGCGGTACGGCACGCGCCAGATCGATCAAGGCGACATCCAGCCTACCTGGAGCATCCTCTATAAGCGGCTGCCAGTAGATAAAGCTGTCGCTAGCCTTATGAGCATTGGCGCCACCAGCGATGAAGAAGCTGAAAAACACCATGATGAGTGCAATTTTCATAATGGTGCTTCTCCGTTTTGCATAGGCAAATCAAGATTTACCGTTTCGCCCGCACCGTTTGCAGCACGGGCCAATAGATCACGATCCGGCTGAGCCCTCTGTGTTTCCCAGTTGGCGCTGGCTACTTCGAAAGCCGCAGCTGCATCGTCTTTCACATCCAGCAGAAAGCGCGCGTACTCCCATTGGTGGAGAAACTCCCCGCGCCAATGTGCCTCGGCGAAGCGCTCCTCCAGCTCTGCGATCAAGGTAACGCGATCGGGATGATTCAAACGCGTCAGGGCAACGGCATGAAGCACGGCAAGCGTATCCACATCGTTGAATCCGCGCGTGATGTCAGCAGCTTTCACGTCACGACCCTCGGACAAAAGCCAGTCGGCATATCGTCCGCGTCGATACAGGTCATCCGGATTCTGCAGCAGACTGCGTTGCCACAGCGCATCGGCCATGGGCAAATCAAGACGCGTCGCCATCTCAGCCAGCGTAACAAGCGCATAGTCGCGCTCGGCAGCACTGGCGCGACTGGCCTCGGCAAGCGCTTGATGCAATCGCTCGAAGGATTCAAGGGGCTGCTCACCAAAACTTCCCAGCTCCTGCTCGCAGCTCTGCGCCAGCAGGCCGGATCGATGTTGACCTAGTTTGTTGCAGGCAACCACGGCCGCCTCAAGGTCGTTGCGAACCAGCGCAATGCTGTAGCGAGTAAGCCAGGCTTGACTGTTATCCGGCTGGACCTCGATCACCTTGGCCAGGTCTGCCTCAGCCTGATCGAATCGATGCAGTCGCTGATGAATGGTTGCCCGCATCAGCAAGACTTCAGGTGTCCACTCTTCCTGCGGCAGACGATCAAGCAGCCCCACCGCCAAGCCCAGAGGTCGAGGGCTACCGGTCTCGCGAGAAAGTTCTATAAGCGCTCGCAACTTTTCTACCGCAGCATCAGAGGACAACAGACTCGCTGGCAACGCTGAGCTTGCTGAGGCCGCCGCCTTGGTTTCTTCCCTGGAGAGCACAACAAGATCGCGCTCGGGCGAGATGATCGCCGTCCCGACCGTATTAGCCCAGCCAGCCACCGGTAGCCCAAGTGTTCCCATCACACCCAGCAGCAAAAAAACGCCGGGGCGCAAGCCCCGGCCTCCTTTATGGTTCGCCCAGCAGATCATCGAACGCTCCTTCGTCTTCCTGATCGTCGTAGGTAACCGCCAGGTCATTGATGGCTACCGGCTCGGCTGTATCACTGGTCCCGGCAAAGATATCCTTGACCAAAGTGGTAAACGAAGCGGGCTGAGCACCCTGACCACCATCATTGCCGCCACCGCCCGCATTACCTCCGCCTCCACCACCACTGCTAAGGCAGCCGGTCAGCATCAAGCCGCTGAGACTTAAAACACAGATTGTCTTGATCATGTCAGTCTCTCCTTAGTTCATTGAGCCAGGCAGCGGCGTGCTCAGGTAAGGGAAGGATGACTGCAGACTGGCTGGATCAACCTGAACGCCATCGGTAAAGGGCGCCTGGTTATTGGGAGCAACATTCGGATCGGCAATCAACGCGCCCATCGCCACCCGCAGAGATATGTCGACAACATCATCAATCGGCCGACGACCATTGGGGAAACCGGCATTATCACTGCCGAGGACGCCCAGATCGTTCTGGAAGCCGTCTCGGGTCACGTCTATTTCGGGATTCAGACGCAGCATCTCCGAGGTCACTACACCCGTTGGCTGATTCACTCCCGGGACGCCGGTGAGGAAGGCAGTCACCAGATCGGTACGCGGAAACAGATTTGGAGCAACCGCAGTACCCTGAAACAGGATCTCCAGTAATTCGGGCAAGGTCGGATGCGTTACGTAGGATGCAAATTGACCGTCATCCTTGGGTTCGCTGGCGTTGAATGCGTCCTTGTCCTTGAGGCCGATAACCACTTCGTTCACCAGAGGCATGCCCAGTCGAGATACCTGGGTGTAGGCGCCGCCCTGAATGCTCGCGCCTTTGCCATCGGATGTTGGTTGTGGGTTGAGTACCCGCGCCTGTCTCAGACTGGCGGTCGTCCATCCGCCGATGACTTTCTGGCTATTACTGTTTGCAGCTGTCCCGGTCAGGCATGAGGTGGGGACTTCCAGTGCCAGGGAGGTAACATTCTTGTCTGCCAGATCGTTGGTTTCGGCATTGCGGCCGCCCAGCGGATTGGTGTTAACCAGATCGAATATCTCGCCCAGATTGACTGCAAATGCTTCCTGACGCTGGCCTACAAATACTCGGGCTGTGCCATTGCATCCGGGAATGATTGCATCGTAGATATGGTCGTTGGCGTAGGCTTCGTAATCACCGATCGACTTGTTGCCTATGTTATCCAACGGCTTGTTAAACGTATTGGACTGATCAAAGGCGTTCATTACTGTGTCGACTGTGCCTGTACGCCGATCACCGCGAATAACGCTGAGTGCATAAGTCTGCCTGGTCTGCACCGCGCCGGTCTGGTCGGCAGAGGGTCCGATTGGGCCAATATTCTTCAACGGCACCGACACCTTCTGGGTATTGCCCGCATCACCAACATCCAGTTGCAGATCCTGCTTCACGTCTGTCATCTTGAAGCGGAAGGTAATGTCTTCCTCGGCATTACCGCTATTATCGATATGAATTTCGTAGATCGCATTGCCATCCAGATCAAAATAATTTGGTCCGCCGTAAGCGTCCTGTAGGGGCAAGTAATTGGCGATCATGGTTACCGTGTTTTCGCGGCCAAGTTCATAACTGCGAAACATGTAAAAATCAGTGCCGTCGACCTTGGGCACCTCAGTGATAAACGGCGCTTCGCGGTGGCTGGAAGCCAGGCTGATTGTCGAGCCGACAGCGGCACCAAGTACAGCCGTGGCCAATACTGATTTTGCCAGCAGGGAACGCGTGTAAAGCCGATTCATGTGAAGCTCCTTCTCGTCTGTTTTTGTATACCTCCATGTAGTTACGCAACGAGTCAGGATACGGATGCAGGAAAATCGATTTTATTTCAGACAGCAGTTACTCATCCCGTTGGCGATGGGGGAATAACCTTTGAGGTAATGTGTTGAGAATCGGTCCACTACTGAATGGACCCGAGGTGAAACGAAGAAGCGAGCCCTGGTGTATCAGACCGGGGCTCGTGTCAGATCAGATATCCGCCAGTACACCCTGGGCAACCACCGGACCAGTGGGCAGTCCGGTCGGCGAACCACCTGGCGGCTCGAGGGAGATGGCAAACACGCTATCTACACTGGCCAGGGCAATAAGCTCTTCCGGAACAGCCAGACGCACCGCACCGTCCGCCGGGAGCAACCCGAGCGATTGCGGAGGAAGATCGCCAGCAATCAGCCAGAGCTGCGCATCGCGACCCTCCAGCTGAATCTCAGCCGCGGGCACCACTACCAGACTGCGACGCGAGGCATCGAGGGTTGCTGTGTAAACAACCTGGCCATTCTCCAACTGCAGGGCCGTGGTCAGAGTGCTTTCGATTGGCGGCAGATCAGCTTCGCGGGGGAGCACTACGACCAGCACCAGCGCCATGACCATCGCAGCAGCAATGCTACCAGCGGAGAACCAGCGCCATAAGTTCAGGCTCTCCCAGACGCTGCGGCGGCCGCTTGCTTCAGGTGCCGCATCGCGGTGAGGATTGTGGCCGAGACTATCGCGGATCCGAGCCCAAACGTATTCCGGCGGTGCTTGGTCGGCGATCTCCTCCAGCATCGGAGCCAGGCGCGCATGCCACTGGACCAAGCGCTCGCTATATTCAGGCTCTACTGCAAGCTGCGCTTCAACGGACCTGCGCTCATCTGCTTCAAGCACGCCAAGGGCATACTCTGCGAGGCGCAGATCGTCATCTTCAGTGAAATCTCGTGTCTTTTTCATTTCTCCAGGCACGCCTTGAGGCTCATCAAGCCACGTCGAATCCAACTTTTCATGGTACCCAGAGGCACACCAGTCCGAGCTGCCAGATCATGGTAGGTACAACCATCCAAGAACGCGGTTCTGATCACGGTACGATGCTGGTTTTGCAGGTTGGAGAGACAGTTATCCAAGCGCTGCTTATCACTGGCAAATTCAACCGGATCAATTTTCTCAGGTTCCGGCAACTGATCAAGATCGATCAGATCGGTATGTCGATCGACGCCGCCCAGACGCAAGCGGTCGATACATTTGGAACGAGCGATGGTAGTCAACCAGGTGTCCGGCTTGCCGCGCTGCGCATCAAACTGGGAGGCCTTGGCCCAGACCGTCAGATACACCTCCTGGAGCACATCCTCAGCATCACTGCTCTGCACCAGCATACGCTTGCAGATGCCGAAGAGCTTGGCACTGGTGAGCCTGTACAGCTGCTCGAATGATTGCTGATCCTGCTGCGCAATAGCCATGAGCAACGGCGCTATACCAGACGGGTCTTGCTCTTCATCCATAGGAATTGCTGTCCTGTGCTGATGCCGTTAGCCGTGACTTTATGGATCGATAGGAGAATCTAGCAGCTAAAGCCGATGCAGACTAGCCGATCACCATGCCGGTTGTTTCCCGATCTTTCTTCCACATGGCAGCAGCCTGTTACACTGCCGCTATTTATCGAGAGATTTCACAATGGCCTTGATCGGGCGCTATAACAGTTTGCAGATTGTCAGCCACGTGGGCTTCGGGCTATACCTGGATGGCGGCGCGGAGGGTGAGATTCTCCTGCCCAATCGCTATATCCCCAAGGATCAGCCAACCGAAGAAGAAGACTGGCTGAATGTTTTCGTTTATCTGGACAGCGAAGACCGGCTGATCGCCACGACCGAGACTCCCAAGGCACAGGTCGGCGAGTTTGCCAGCCTGAAGGTGAAGGAGATCAACAAGATTGGCCTGTTTCTCGATTGGGGCCTGCCCAAGGATGTTTTACTGCCGCACTCCGAGGAAAAGCGTCCACTCAAGGAGGGAGACTACGTTGTCGTCTACCTTTATCTCGACAAACACACCCGCCGCATTACCGCTACCGCGCATCTCGACCGCCATCTGGATAAAACCCCTGCCCGCTACTCCACCGGCCAGGCTGTTGACCTGCTGATCGTCGGCACGACCGACCTGGGATTCAAGGCGATCATCAACGGCGAGCATTGGGGCCTGATTCACAAGAACGAGGCTTTCAAGTTTCTGCGCGGCGGTATGCGCGAGCAGGGGTATATCCGTGAAGTTCGCCCGGACGGAAAGATCAGCCTCAGCTTGCAACCCGTGGGCGCCGAAGCCGCCGATGCGCTGCAACAACAGATTCTGGACAAGCTCGAAGCCAATGGCGGCTCACTATCGGTCAGCGATAAAAGCCCTCCCGAGGTCATCACCCGCCAGTTCGGCGTCAGCAAGGGTAATTTCAAGAAGGCCATTGGCGGGCTTTTCAAGCAAGGCCGCATTGTCATCCACCCTGATCGCATCGAGCTGCCGTAATGCCAGCGGTGGCGGCGCGGCCGCTACCCACCTTGTTTCTGGCTGGCATCGCCATGCTCGCGTTTGCCGGCAACTCGGTGCTCTGCCGCCTGGCTCTGGTCAATACAGGGATCGATGCCGCCAGCTTTACCGTGCTTCGCATCGTCAGCGGCGCAATAGTACTTTGGCTATTGGTCGGCCTGCGCAAACGGGCGCGGCCGGCATCCGGCAACTGGGCAGGTGCCCTGGCTCTGACCCTCTATGCTGCCGCGTTTTCCTTTGCCTATATACAACTGGATACGGGCACAGGCGCGCTGCTGCTCTTTGGCGCTGTTCAGTTAAGCATGCTGGCTTTCGGCCTTGTTCGCGGCGAGCGACTGAGCACCGCAGCAACAGCCGGACTGGTGCTGGCGACGGTGGGGGTTCTCGTCCTGCTGCTGCCCGGCAGTACGGCTCCACCGCTGGGCAGCGCACTGATAATGCTGTTATCCGGGCTTGCCTGGGGCGCCTATTCACTCCTGGGCAGGGGCGCTGTGGATCCTTTGGCAGAAACCGCTGATAACTTCCTGCGTTCGATCCCACTGGTGCTGCTGCTTGCACTGCCCTTTGTGGGTCAGATTCGCTGGGACGCAACGGGAGCTCTATATGCGATATTGTCGGGCGCCATCACCTCCGGACTCGGATACGCTATCTGGTATAGCGCATTGAGGGGGCTTGGCGCCATGCAGGCGGCATCACTCCAGCTTTCCGTACCGATCCTGGCTGCAATAGCAGGCGTGCTGCTACTCAGCGAGCCCCTTTCCGTACGCATGCTGATTGCTGCCGTCGCCGTGATCGGTGGCTTGGCCATTGTTCTGAAAGCCCGGGCTTCAAAAATCCGCACATAAAGTACGGCATAACCTTGCCTCGCGTTTACGTATTTTTTACGGACCTAACGCCCTTTGCGGCTCGTTTGTTTATGGCCGAACGTCCTAGTCTGGCACCATCGTCATGGAGTCAGAATCATGTTCAAGTTCGTACGGCCGATCATTTACGTCTGCGGCATCCTGAGCCTTATCATGACCTTGCTGATGCTCTGCGTCAGCGCGGCAGCATGGGCATGGGCAGACCCAGAGCTATCCGTATTCCTGTACAGCGCAGCAATAATGGCAACGCTGGGCGTCGCTATGGTCGTGTTCTGCCGTAGCGGGAAATTCAATCTGGTATCACGCCAGCTTTACCTCCTGACCAGCGCAAGCTGGCTGATGATGTCACTGGGCGGTGCGTTGCCGCTATTTCTCAGCCATTACGACGTCGCCTTTACCGACGCCTGGTTTGAGGCGGTCTCCGGCATCACTACCACAGGATCGACGGTATTTTCGGGCCTGGAAAAGTTACCCTCCAGCCTCCTGTTGTGGCGCTCGATTCTCCAATGGCTGGGCGGCCTCGGAGTGATCGGTATGGCGGTGTCGATCCTGCCGTTCTTGCGCGTGGGAGGCATGCGGCTATTTCATACCGAGTCTTCCGACTGGTCAGACAAATCCATGCCACGCATTCAGACCTTGGCCAGGGCTCTGCTGATCACCTATCTGACTATCACCGCTGCCTGCACCCTGAGCTACTGGCTTGCGGGAATGAGCCTGTTCGATGCTGTAAACCATGCAATGACCACCGTTTCCACTGGCGGCTTTGCTACCGATGATCGCTCCATGGGCCGCTTTGGTAGTGGCGTGCTATGGATCGCTACGGCCTTCATGCTCTTGGGGGCAGTACCTTTCACCATGATAATCGGCTTCGCGCGTCGCCCCCGGTTGGCCACACTGAACAACCAGCAGGTGATCGGGCTGTTGGCAATCGTTGCCGCAGTCACCGCCCTGCTGACGTTCTACCTGATCTTTCAGGGCTCATATTCGCCCTTCGAGGCCCTGACCCAGTCTATTTTCAATCTGGTGTCAGTCATTACTACTACCGGCTATGCTTCCGCCGATTACACGCTTTGGGGCCCTTTCAGCGTAGCGCTGTTCTTTGTAGTGATGTTCATAGGCGGATGCTCAGGATCGACCAGCGGGGGTATGAAAATCTTCAGGTTTCAGCTGAGCTATCTGTTTTTGCGAAGCCAGGTACGCAAGCTGGTGCATCCCAACGGAGTATTCGTCACCCAATACGCGGGCAAGCCTGTGGCAGACGACATCATTCTCTCAGCCATCGCGTTCTCCTTTCTGTTCTTCCTGTGCCTGGCCGGCTTTACTCTGGTACTGGCGGTGATGGGGCTCGACTTGGTAACCAGCCTGACCGCCACAGCCACAGCCCTCACTAACGTCGGCCCCGGCCTGGGCAACATTATTGGTCCGGCAGGGAATTTTGCATCTCTGCCGGATGCGGCCAAATGGCTGCTATCCTTGGCGATGCTACTGGGTCGTCTGGAACTGATGACCGTGATGGTGCTGTTTTCTCCCATGTTCTGGCGGGGCTGATGCATTCAATGACACTGCAAAAACTGACCCGCAAGGATCTGCTTTGCTTCACGCTTCCCTGGCTCGCGCCCTTGATTGCCACTGGGCTGGCATTGCTGCTGGCCAGCGTCATGCCCGCCGCCAACCTGGCACTGATTTATCTAGCGGCGGTACTGGTGACAGCGATCAGCACCCGCGTTTGGCCCGCATTGGCATGTGCTCTGCTGAGTTTTGCTGCTTACAACTTCTTTCTGACCGAACCGCGGTACTCACTGCGCATGCTGCATCAGGAAGATGCACTTACCGCTGCGCTGCTGGCGATGGTGGCCTTGATAACCGGGCAAATGGCCGGTCGCCTGAGCGAACAGGTTGCTGCGCTGCGAGCCAGTGAACGCTGGAATAAAGAGCAAATGGCCTGCGCCAGGGCGCTCTCTGTATGTGTTGACCGGGTTACCTTGATCAATTCGTTTGCGGCCCAGCTGGAAGAGACGCTCGACTGGTATGCACGCAGCGTCGAACCGGATGCCACACTACTTACCGCGGCCCCTCGAACGGTCAGTTGGCATGAGGATCCAGGCGGCGTGAATGTTCTGTTCCACGGCGCCAAGGGAGAGGTAGCCAATGCAATCAGGGTGTCTGCTACCGAACCGACAAGCGTCTGGCACCGTGAACGTCTGGATGTTTTGGTCAGCCTGGCCAGCCTGGCGTGGGGCAGAATCGAACTTGGCGAGTCACTGAAACAGGAAACCCTGGGCAAGGAGCGCGAGCAGTTACGCTCGGCCCTGCTTTCTTCGGTTTCCCACGATCTGCGTACGCCGCTGTCGACCATGATCGGCTCGGTATCCAGCCTGATCGATCTCTCGGACTCTCTGGACGCAGGACAGCAGGCAGAGCTGTTGGACAACACCCTCAGCGAGGCGAGGCGACTGGATCGGTATATCCAGAAGCTGTTGGACATGACGCGTCTGGGGCACGGCGAGCTGACGCTGGACCGTGACTGGATAGGCCTGGACGACCTGATAAGTGTGGTCATTCGTCGTAGCCGACCACTGCTCAAGGATATCGAGCTCAAGATCGACATGCCACCTGACTTGCCACTGTTGCACGTTCATCCCGCGCTGATCGAGCAAGCGCTCTTTAACGTTCTGGAAAACGCCATCCGCTTCTCACCCGCCAATGGGCATATCCGGCTCCAGGCGCTGCAAGAGGATAGCTGGCTGCACCTCGACGTTAGCGATAGTGGACCCGGCATTGCGGCTGACAAACGCGAGCAGGTATTCGATATGTTCCATACCTTCAGTCATGGCGATCAGTACGCCGCCGGCACAGGGCTGGGGCTCGCCATTTGCCGAAGCATCATCGCCGCCCACGGTGGCCGTACGTCGGTTGAAGACAGCGCGCCGAGTGATGGCGCACGGGTGAGAATCAGCCTACCCCTTTCAGCCCCAGCAAAAACACAGGAGGACGACCTGTGACGCACGTTCTGATCATTGATGACGAGCCGCAGATCCGTCGCTTCCTGACCATCTGTCTGGGATCCCAGGGCTATCAGCTCTTGGAAGCCGAAGATGCCAGACAGGGGCTCCAGCAGGCCGCCCTCCACCAGCCTGACCTGGTCATCATGGACCTGGGATTGCCTGATATGGACGGCCAACTGCTGCTAAAGCAACTGCGTGAATTCTACAAGGGTCCGGTAATAGTGCTGTCGGTGCGCAACGGGGAAAAAGACAAGGTGCTCGCCCTGGACAACGGTGCCAATGACTATGTGGAAAAACCCTTTGGCGCCAACGAATTGCTGGCGCGCATTCGTTCTGTCCTGCGCACCTTCGGTGAGGTAAGCGTTCCGCCGACCGGATACGACGACGGTTACCTGCGCGTCGATCTGCTCGACAGGCGAGTCACCCTGGATGGAGAAGACCTGCATTTATCGAAGAAGGAATTCGAGCTACTGCGCAGCCTTATTGCCCATCCAGGCCGCATCATTACCCAGCAACAGCTCCTGAAGGACATCTGGGGAGCCCATCACACCCACGACACACACTACCTGCGCATTTTTATTGGACGCTTGCGCAATAAGCTCGGTGATGACCCGACAGCACCACGCTATATCGAGACTGAAGCCGGTGTAGGTTACCGTTTTATCGGCCAGCCCGACTGACGTATACGCAATTTTTACGAGCCTGTGGCAAGCCTGGCATGGTTTGTTTACACCGGCACGGCGAACAATGAACGCAAGCAACAACTCATCAGGAGTAGTTCATGCGTATCATCATTCTCGGAGCTGGTCAGGTAGGCGGCACCCTGGCCGAACACCTGGCCAGCGAAGACAACGATATCACCATCGTCGACACCAACAGCCAAAGATTGCGTGAGCTTCAGGACCGCCTCGATCTGCGCACACTCAAGGGCTCTGGCTCCCATCCGCGCATACTTGCCCAGGCTGGCGCAGACGATGCTGACATGCTGGTCGCTGTAACCAACAGCGACGAGATCAACATGATTGCCTGCCAGGTGGGCTACAGCCTTTTCAATGTACCCACGCGAATCGCACGCGTGCGCGAGCCCGATTACCTCACCCGCGAGCAGGCACTGTTCAACCGCGAGGCTATACCGATCGATGTGCTGATCAGCCCCGAATCACTGATTACCCGAGGGATAAAAAGGTTGCTGCAGTATCCGGGCGCGCTGCAGGTTCTCGACTTCGCTGATGGGCGGGTGCAGCTGGTGGCGGTCAAGGCACGTTATGGGGGAGCCCTGGTGGGTCAGCGTATCAGGGCGCTGCGTGAGCACTTACCCGGCGTCAGCATCCGCGTCGCCGCTATTTTCCGCAGGGAACAGCCGATTATTCCGGATGGCGATACCGTCATCGAAGCTGAGGACGAGGTGTTCTTCATCGCCGCCCGTCATGATATCCGCCAGGTGATGGCCGAGCTAAGACGGCTGGACAGACCATACAAACGCATTATCATCGCCGGCGGCGGCAATATCGGTGCCCGCCTGGCGAGCAGCATCGAAAGCCATTATCAGGTGAAGATCATTGAACAGGACCGGGAGCGTTGTGAGCAGCTGTCTCAGCAACTGCAGAACAGCACCATTCTTCACGGCAATGCTTCTGACAGGGAACTGCTGATCGAGGAAAACATAGAGGCCACCGATGTGTTCATTGCCTTGACCAATGATGAAGAAGCCAACGTCATGGCTTCGATGCTGGCCAAGAAGCTCGGCGCCCGCACGGTGATCACCCTTATAAACAACCCCGCCTACGTAGATCTGGTTCAGGGTGGACTGATAGATATAGCCCTGTCGCCGCAGCAATCCACAATCAGCGCCCTGCTCAGTCACGTGCGCCGCGGCGACGTGGTTGCGGTGCATTCACTGAGACGCGGCGCGGCGGAAGCGTTGGAGGCGATAGCTCATGGGGACATTGGCAGTTCACGCGTAGTCGGACGCAGGATCAACGAGCTGGCTTTACCGGCTGGAGCCAGCGTAGGCGCGGTGGTCCGGGGTGAGGAGGTGATCATGGCCTACCATGACACTGTCATCACTGATGGCGATCATGTCCTGATCTTCGTCGCAGACAAGCGGGCCGTGCGCGCGGTAGAGAAACTCTTTCAGTTGGGCATCGGCTTCATTTGATCACTTTGAATCACCATGCCCAGCACGCTCAACAACAAAACCAAGATTGGCAAAATCAATATTGGCCCCGGAGTTGATGCCTACCAGCACCTGGTCGCTGCAGCCTTCACGGGCTACATAAGAACGAATCCCTGCAGCGGCCAGCGCACCGGCGGGCTCTGCAATCGACCGGGTATCCTCGTAGATGTCACGCACTGCAGCGCATATCTGATCGGTTGTCACTGTAATCACCTCGTCAACCAGATGCCGGCACAGTTCGAAGTTAAGCGCGCCCACCTGGGCAACGGCTACGCCATCGGCAAAGGCATCAACCTGCGACAGTATTACGCGCTCACCGGCCGCCAGGGCAGACTGCAGACAATTGGAGCCGGCCGGCTCGACGCCGATGATTCGTACCTCCGGGCGCAGATACTTCACATAGGCAGCTATACCTGCGATCAATCCTCCACCGCCCACCGGAACAAAAATGGCATCCAGCGGCCCCTGGTGCTGGCGCAGCAGCTCCAGGCCAATCGTGCCCTGTCCGGCAATCACATCGGCATCATCATAGGGCGGGACAAACGTGTACCCGCGCGTTTGGGCAAGACCAATAGCGTAGGCCAGGGACTCGGCAAAGGTGTCACCGTAAAGCAATACCTCGGCACCCCTTGAGCGCACGCCCTGGAGCTTTATCGCAGGGGTATTCAAGGGCATGACAATGAGCGCTTCGATACCCAGTGTCTGCGCTGCCAGCGCCAGGCCCTGGGCATGATTGCCCGCTGAGGCGGTGATAACACCGCTATTGCGTGCCCGCTCATCCAGGGCGGCAACCCGCGCATAGGCACCACGAATCTTGAAGGAATGAACCGGCTGCAGATCTTCACGCTTGAGCAGCACCTGATTGCTCAGGGCCGCCGATAGTCGGGGAGCAGACTGCAGCGGTGTTTCGACGGCAATGTCATAGACCGGGGCACGAAGAATACGGGCAACATAACTGCTGTGCAGCGCTCGAAAGGACACATCCGAATGGAGGACGGCTCCTGGACCGGGGGCAGTTGGCTGCGCTAGTGCGAGGGACATACAAACTCCTGTCAGATTGCAGGCCCCAGAGGCAGAAACAAAAAACCCGCCTCGAGGGCGGGTTTTTCAGAGCGACGTGAGTCAGCCCGCCAAGGGTGGAATGGCGGTCATAATCATCTGGCTGGCGAACACGTTTGGTCTGGTCATGGCTCGAATCTAAGGGTCGGCGCAGCGTGCGTCAAGAAAACTTTTGCTACATGACCAGCAGGGTCTCCACGCATACCAGGCCAAAAGCCTGGAACCTGACGCCCGGCAGAGACTCTACCGAAGCCCTTGGATTCTTACTGGAAGGAGTCGCACAATGAAACTTTCCCACCTATGCGCCGTTATCGGATGCCTGCCCGCAGTCGCTCTTGCCGCGCCCGACGTTATGCTCGATGAAGAGCTCAACGGTCTGGACATCCGGACCTGGGTGCTGGACTCGGCAGAGGCCAGTGCTGCAACGCCGGAGAACTTCAAGCGCCTGCAACTGACCAACAACCACAGCAGCACGGTGCACTGTACCTTGGCGCCAGAGCCGGCAGAGGACTCCTGGACCTTTTTCCCTGAGGCCACAATCAGGCCCGGCGAAAAAGTGGAATTGCGTATCGGTGGTGACTATTCCACCGAGATCATCCGCGCCAAGCTGATTTGCGAAGATTCCGACCTGCTCTGACGAGAAGCAGAGCAGCATCCCCAGGCCCTATCTTCAGCCGAGATAGAAGCCCGCCCGTCGCACGCATACATCTACCTCGAACTCTTCGCCAATGGCTACAACCGCGATGCTCTTGATCTGCGAGACGTTCAGTTCGATGTCTGTGCGATGTGGGCTGAGCAGAGCATAGGGAATATTGAAGCGGACCCAATGGGGCTCCACTTGCAAGGTATGGCGGTAGGATTGCCAGGGCCTGCTCAGTTCGCTGGTCTTGATATGCAGATTGTATTCGTGGGCCGGACCGCACAGCTCGATAAACAGTCCGTGGAAGTTGGCCAGGGAGTGGGCCGGTCCGATATCCAGTTTCATCTGCACAAAACCACCATTGTTATCCAGACTCGTGCGCCCGGTCAGACAGGTAGCTTCCGAATCACTGCGCTCGCATTGCCGGACTCGCGCATTGGACACGCCGCCCATCACCTGATCGCTTATCGCCACCCAGGGCGAGGGAACATCACGCTGAGCTCGATAGACGTCAATCAATCGATCTTCCTCGACCCGGGGGCCGCGTATCTCCAGAGCCTCACTCATACGCCTGCAACACCTCGAGACTGATGATTTCGGTTGCCTTTTCGTGACAGGCATCGAGTAGCACCGGTGGTGCCACGCCAGCCTCGTAGGCTTCTTTCCAGCGACTGGCGCAAAGACACCATCGATCACCAGGTTTGAGCCCGGGGAAGTCCCACTCGGGTCGGGGCGTGATCAGATCGTTACCGCGCTCCAAACTGTATTGCAGAAAGGATTCGGTCACTACGGCGCAGACCACGTGACGACCGAGATCGGCGTCACCGGTATGGCAGAAACCGTCCCGGTAGAAACCGGCACGGATCTGATTGCAGCATGGCTCCAGGGCGGTACCCAGAACGTTCTTCGCACTGTTGGCCATTAATTCTTCTCCTGATGTTTGTTTGCTTTCAATACCCTGTCATCTCAAGATAGCCCACACCAGTGTGGCTACCAGTGACATTGATAGGACCCTCCCAGTAAGGGATTCCAGTGCCCATCCATGCCTGTTCGTTCAGGGCTTGCACCTCGATATCCAGATCCTTGCCCGCCACCTGCAATCGCCAACGGGTTGGAAGAGAGCGCCCAGCAACCTTGGTCTGTGCCAAAGGACTCATAGTGATGCCGTCACTTTCCAATGGCTCACTGATTCCGTCCGGGGTAATCCAGGTGCCCGAGTAGAAGTGACTGCCATCCTCGCTGCGCAGGCGGAACAGCATCAGCTTGATGCCATCGTGCAGATGCAGGGAGAACCAATCCCACCCCTGTTGATCTTCCGCCAGGGGTTGGCTGCTCCATTCCCGATCAAGCCAGGCGCGGCCGCTGACCCGATGCCGCTCACCTTGCCACTCGACCTCGCCATCGACGCGATAGAACGGTTGGCTGTAATACCATGACGCTTGCCCTCGGTCCGACTTGCGGCTGAAGCCCCGCTCGCCATGCAACACCAGTGGGCCCTCCGCTTGCAGATTCAGTTGGTAATTGAAGTCTTCGGCGCCCGCGCTGACCTGCAAGGGGCTTAGCTGCAGGTCAGCATCGCCTTCCAACGACCAGTCATCGATCCAGGCCCGGAAAGGCTTGGCCCGCACGCCGGCCTGACCAATACCACCTCGGGCCAGGCGGTCTGCGTGCTGGTGCCCCCCGGCGTGGGTCAGTGCCGCATGACCAAGCCAGACCTGTGCGCTCTGCCAGCCATCCTGCGCCTGCTCCTCAGTCTGCGGAGCCATCGCCTGGCGGAAAAGAGTCCACTGCACGCCCCAATCCTTGCCCTGTTCATCAGTGAGATTGGCCGTCACGTACCACCACTCGATCCGATAGTCCGGGTGCGCGGCAAAGTCGGCCGGAAAATCAGGCGTCTCCCCAAAGGTAACCGCACTGAAACCCTCTGCTTCGCTACCCAGTCCGGCAAAACCGGCAGTCGCAGTTGGTTGGGTGTTGTCACAGGCGGCCAGAACGATCAGAGCCAGTACACATATCCACTTATGCACCATGGCTAAAACTCCTGAGCAAACGCGTGGGCCCAGTGCGCATGATGCTCCAGGCCGGGACGACGCTCGCCAGCAATACCGCTGCCAGGGCCAGCAACACCAACAGCAACCATTGCTTCGGGAACCAGTGCCACGGCAAGCGCCAGCCGAACGCCTGCACATTGACCACCTCGACCAGGCACCAGGCCAACGCCAGCCCCAGGGGAATCGCCAGTGCACAGGTAAGCGCAGCCAGGACAAGCATTTGTGCGAGACTCAACAATGCCAACTGACCGGGCCGTAAGCCCATTGCCCAAAGCGGTGCGAGCTGACTCAGCCGGCTGTCTGCCAGGCCCAGCAAGCTGGCAAACAACGCGACCGCCGCAACGCCCAGGGTCAGGGTGTTAAGCGCGGCTGTGGCGGCGAACGTCTGTTCAAATATCTGTTGTGAATACGCCTTCAGTGCCGCCTGATCGATAACCCGGCTGTCCCCCAGGTCGAAATCCCTGCGCAAGTCAGAGGCTATTTTTGGCGCGGCGTCGGGTTCGGTAAGCACGCCGACACTGGTCAGCGGCAGATCGGGCCAGCGCTGCTGCAATCCGGCGGCCGATACCAGCATTTGCCCCCGGGGATTACCATAGTCGGCGTAACGACCCAGCACGCTCAATTGCCAGACCCCGGCTGGGGTATCCAGCGTCACAGAATCGCCCACCGCAAGATCCAGCCGATAGGCCAACTGCTCACTGACCATGGTGCCCGTTCCTGCGGCAAGCTGCGGCCAGGGATCAGGGACGCTTTCCAGCATCGGCCAGGTATCTGCGTAGAGCGGATGATCAACGACGCCGCTGAGCTGGGTGGGCCAGCCGCCCACACGCGTATCCAGCTGCCAACTGGGTAGCTGGGCAAGCACTTGAGGGTTCTGCCTGAGGGACCTGTCGATGGCGGCTGCCTGTTGCGGATCATGCGGACGCACATAGATATCTGCTGCCAGACGCTGATCCAGCCAGCCGGTAAAGGTCTGACGAAAACCTTCAGTCATGCTGCCGACGCCAATATTGGCAGCCAGCGCCAGCAGCAGCGCCATCAAGGCTACGCTCAAACCGGATAGCTGCTGTTGACTGTCAGCCCAGAACCATTGTCGCACCGGGCCGCCACGGCGCATTTGCGCGATTCGCAATATGGCCTGCAGGCACAACGGCAACAACCAGGCTGCGCCCAGCAACAGACAAGCCAGCAGAGCGAAACCAGCAAGCAGTGAATTGCCCCAGACAATCAGCACAAAGGCCATCAACACAAGCACCACACCAAGCACAGACTGACGCTTGATCATGCGGCCCTGGGCCTCCCGCCAGGCCTGTGGCCTGGCCCAGGCCAGCACCGGCAGGCGCATTGCAGCCAGTACACTGCCGCCGCCGGCAATCAAGGTCCCAAGCAGGCTCATACCCATACCGGTAAGCCACCAGAGTGCGTCCAGCGACAACTGACCTGCCACCTGGGCGCCATAGAGCCCGCGCAGGCTGGCTGCCAGGTCACCGACCAGCAACGCCGCCAGTGCAAAGCCGCTCAGGACCCCGAGACTGCCACCCAGTAGCGCCAGTACAAAAAGCTCCAAAAGGAGAACGGCAAGAAGCGTTTTCAGGCCTACGCCACAGGCGCGTAGTGTCTGCAGCAGCCCCCGGCGCTGCTCCATAGCCAGATTGGCCGCTGCATGCACAATAAAAAGCCCAACCACGAAGGCCAGCAGACCCAGGGCGGTAAGGTTGAGATGAAAGCTGTCAGTCAGCCGCACCAGCTCATCCTCGCCGCGAACTTCCCAGCTCAACGGTATATTTTCTGGCAGTTGCGGCAGCGCGGCTGCGAAGCTCGCATCAACCACCAACTGGGTGAGCCTTTCAGGCTGTCCAAGCAACCTCTGAGCCTGACCAATATCTACCAGTAACAGGCCCGGTGGCAGGTTATCGACAACATGCAGCGGCGGGAGCTTTTTTCCATCAACCAGGGCTGGCGTATCCCCGGCGGCAAGACCAAATTCCGCGAGAGTATCGCTCGCGATCCAGGTCAGACCCGGCGCCAACATGAAGCTCTGCAGCAGATTCTGATCGCCGGTCTGACTGGCAATAGTTCCTTCGCTGGGCAGCGTGAGCGGCTCTATTCCGGTCAGCTGTAGCCGACGTCCATCAGCAGCGCCAGCCAATGCCACCGAGCCGTTCAACATCGGCGAAACCGGCCAGCCTGCGCGGCGCAGGGCAATGAAGTTCTGTTGCGTGAAGAGCTGGCCAGCCGGGTCCACCAGTACAGTCTGCGCGCCGCCAGCGAACAACTCTGCGGCTCGGTCGTAGCTTTCACGGGCCTGGCTGTTGAGCGCCTGGACACCCGTCCACAGCGCCGTGGCCAACCACAACCCAACCAGCAGGCAGCCAGCCTGTAGCGGATGCCGACGCCAATGACTGAGAAGGGTGTGCAATACCCAAACCCAGTGGCGGGTCAAGATTGACTCCCATGCACCTGACCTGCCTTGAGCATCACATGGCGGTCCAGCTGCGCAGCCAGGCGGGCACTGTGGGTGACCATCAACAGACTTGAGCCCGCCTCACGCACCAGTTCCAGAAGCAAGGCCATGACCTCGTCGGCACTGCCCTCATCCAGATTGCCCGTGGGTTCATCGGCGAGCACCAGCGGCGGTCGCACCGCTAGAGCGCGGCCAACCGCAACCCGCTGTTGCTGTCCACCGGAGAGCTGTTCGGGATAGCGTTGCAGCAGTCCAGCCAGGCCCAGTTTGTGTGCAAGCCAGTCGAGCCATTGATCATCGACCCTGCCAGCCAACCGTGCCTGGAAGGCCAGATTGTCGACTACGCGCAGGGAGGGAATCAGATTGAATTGCTGAAAAATGACTGCTATCTGATCGCGGCGAAAAGCGGCCCGAGCAGTCTCATCCAACCCTGCAAGCGATCTTCCGGCAACATGAATAGTCCCACTATCGGCCTGATCCAGACCGGCGACCAGGTGCAACAAGGTACTCTTGCCACTACCTGACTCGCCCATCAACGCGACACTCTTGCCTGCATCAAGATGCAGGCTGACCCCGTCGAGTACCGGAAGTTGTCCTGTTGGACCTGGATAGGATTTTTTCAGGTTGGTTACTTCAAGCACGTTGGAACTCTCCAGAGCCAGAATGCGCCAGCGCATTGATCAATGGCCCGGCTCAGGTATCTGGCGTTGTCTGTGCCAGCCGTATGGCAGTAACTATCATAAAATGGCGCAACTGGTCATAGAGGGAGTATAGAACCTGGGGCATGCTCACTGGGTATCAACCTATAACAAGAGGTAACCGTCATGCCCGAATTTTTCTACACCTCGGCAAGCAATAATCAGGCGCGCACCAGCTCTCATTTCCGCACCGAGCCGGTCTGTGGCGGGCTAGGTGCCGACATACGCGATATCGACCTGAACAACCTGTCCGAGCAGGGCCAGGCTGATCTGCGCCAGGCATTGCTTGATCATCAGGTTCTGTTCATTCGCGATCAGTCGTTGAGTGTTGCTCAGCTCGAAGCGGTATCACAGCGCTTTGGCGAGTTCGGCGTAGAGCCCTACGTGAAACCCATGGCCAATCATCCCCATGTAGTGCATGTGGTCAAGGAGGCCAGCGAGGGCACGCCATTCGTGTTCGGTGGTGCCTGGCACTCGGATTGGTCGTTCCAGGAACGCCCCCCGGCTTTCACACTGTTGTACGGTCACGACGTGCCTGCAGTAGGAGGAGACACGCTGTTCAATAATATGTATCTGGCCTGCGAGTGGCTATCGCCGGCTATGCGCAAGATATTGCTGGGTCTCAACGGTATCAACTCACCGGAGTACGGCTATGGACCCAATGCGAAACATAACGCTGGCCTGGAAAGCATGCAGATTCTCTACGGGGAAAATGTCGACCACGATGTACGCAGTCATCCACTGATTACCCGCCATCCGGAAACCGGCCGCAATGTGCTGTTTGCCAACCCAGCCTATACTCTGGGCATCGAGGGCATGAAGGTCGAAGAAGCGCGCCCCCTGCTGGATTACCTGTTCTCGGTTGCCAGCGCACCGGCGTTTACCTGTCGCATGCGCTGGACACCGGGCACACTGGCCATCTGGGATAACCGCTGCGTTTGGCACCAGCCGGTGTCGGACTACTTTGGCCAACGCCGAGAAATGTACCGAACTACTGTTGTGGGTGATAAGCCCGAGCGAGGCAGCCTGAATGAATGAGGAAGCTTTTTTCGACCCCAAGGGTGCAGCTAAGCAGCTATACCAAGCGCGCCACAATACCGAGCCCTGTGAGCCGGTCGCCGGGACCTATGAGATTCACATGTTGGAACAGGCCTATGAGGTTCAGGACGAACTGATCAAAAAGTTCAACGCGGCGGGTCATAAGGTGGTGGGCTACAAACTGGGGCTAACGGACCCAAAAGCACAGGCTCAGATGGCGCTGAACAACCCTCTGTTCGGCAAACTGGTGGAAGGCTGGGGCTTTGCGGCCGGGGCCGACATACCAACGGACAAGCTGATCGCGCCCAGAGTTGAAGGCGAAGTCGCGTTCGTGTTCAGCGCCGGAATTGATGATCCTGACGTGGACGAGGAAACACTCAAGAACAGCATCAGCAAGGTGCTACCGGCTCTAGAGATCTGCGACTCGGCGTTCGCCGGCTGGCCGCGCAGTCTGTTCGATGCTGTCGCGGACAACCTGTCATCGGGTTTTTATGTGCTGGGCGATGACGCAAGGGATGTTCATGATCTGGACTTTCCAAACATGACAATGCAGTTGTTTTGCAATGATGAAAAAGCCGTCGAAGGGGATGCTCGCCAATGCATGGGCAGCCCACTTGCTGCGTGCATGTGGCTGGTCCGCGAACTGGCAGAGCGCGGCACACCGATCCAGCCCGGTGACGTCATACTCTCCGGCTCATTGGGTCCAATGCAGCCGATTGCGAAAGGCGATCAGATCCGTCTTGAGTTGAACCAGTTGGGTACGCTGGAGTGTCGCTTCGAATAACCATCTGGCAAAGGTCAAATCTCGGGCAAAGAAAAACCCCGCCGAGGCGGGGTTTGCAGAACATTGTTCCTGATCATTCCTAGATCTGGGTGCCTCCAGGCACTGTCCCTACTCCATGTCAGTCTTGGTGCGTCCCTGCGTTGCTCCTAGCAAAACCAATGGTACGCACGAGCACAGGGACTGCACATAGCTGATTGCCACCACGCAATGTAAGCAATTACCTACAGGGCGCTTGAACTCAAAACTGGGCCGCATCCAGCTCGAACAGCGGGTCGCTACCTGCGCGCACAGCTTCACTCAAGGAATGAATACGCGGCAACAGTCGCTTGATGAAGAAACGCCCGGTACCCAGCTTGGCGGCATAGAAGCCATCACTATCCTGATCCAGTTTAGCCAGGGCCGCCTTGGCCATACGCGCCCACATGTAGCCGTAAACGGTATAACCGAACACATGCAGATACTCGACCGATGCTGCACCAATTTCATTGGGATTGGTCTTGCTACGGTCGATCACCAGCGCGGTGAGCTCCTCCAGATTGGTCAACGCTTTCTTCACAGGCTGCACGAACTCGGCCAGATCCTGGCTCTGATTCGCTTCGACGAATTCCCGAACCTCCTGGGCAAACACGCTGAAAAATGCGCCGTTATTTGCCACGGTCTTGCGGCCCATCAGATCCAGTGCCTGAATGCCGTTGGTACCCTCATAAATCTGGCCGATACGCGCATCACGCACCAGTTGCTCCTGGCCCCACTCGCGAACATAGCCGTGACCACCGAGTACCTGCTGGCCGTGAACGCAGCTTTCGAGACCGATATCGGTGAAGAATGCCTTTGCGACCGGCGTCAACAATGCAACCAGGTCTTCACCCTTCTTCTTGATTTGCGGGTCATCGGCAAACTTGCTGATGTCCAGTTGAGAGCCCACATAGGTAGAAAATGCGCGGCTACCCTCGTTCATGGCCTTCATGGTCAGCAACATGCGGCGCACATCGGGATGCACGATGATCGGGTCAGCGGTCTGTTCCGGCGCGATCGCACCGGTTGGCGAGCGGCTTTGCGTACGCTCGCGGGCGTAGGCAACGGCGGTCTGGTAAGAAGCCTCACCGCAACCGATGCCCTGAATACCGATGGACAGACGCTCATAATTCATCATGGTGAACATGGCGTTGAGACCTTTGTTCACTTCACCGATGAGGTAGCCTTCGGCGCCGTCGAAATTCATCACGCACGTTGCAGAGGCTTTGATGCCCATCTTGTGTTCGATCGAGCCGCAACTGACAGTATTACGTTCGCCCAGACTGCCATCTTCCTTGACCAGGATCTTGGGCACCAGAAAAAGCGAAATACCCTTGGGACCAGCGGGTGCATCGGGGAGCTTGGCCAGAACCAGATGAATAATGTTTTCTGTCAGGTCATGTTCGCCACCAGTGATGAAGATTTTGGTGCCGGTAACCGCATAGGTGCCATTGGCCTGGGGAACCGCCTTGGTCCGGATGATACCCAGATCGGTGCCGCAGTGAGGTTCTGTGAGGCACATGGTGCCGGCCCAGGAACCGCCGTACAGGTTGGGCAGATAGGCGTGCTTGAGTTCTTCGCTACCGTGGGCGTCGAGCGCGAGGCAGCAACCTGCTGTCAGTGCCGGGTAAAGCGCAAAGCTGTTATTGGCGCCGTAGACCATTTCCTCTACTTGCACGCCCAGCGTCTTGGGCATACCCAGACCACCAAATTCAGGGTTGCCGCCCAGACCCACCCAGCCGCCTTCCGCGTAGGTGGTGTAGGCCTGCTTGAAGCCAGCCGGGGTCGTCACTACGCCGTCGTTCCATTGGGCGCCTTCTTCATCGCCGCTACGGTTTAGCGGGGCAATGGTCTGCGAGGTGATCTTGCCGGCTTCCTCGAGCATGGCTTCAGCGGTTTCGGCATCGATTGCGCCGTTCAGGCCGGGCAGGCTCTGCCACAGCTTGTCGGCTTCGAAAACCTCGTTGAGTACGAAGCGGATATCGCGCAGGGGGGCTTTGTAGTCGGCCATGGAATAATCCTCTTGCAGTAGGGTCGCCCGGACCATCCGGAACAGGCGAACAAGTGTACCTCGACAACAAATAGATCGATAGCGTCTTTAAATGACCAATTTGTAAACTTCAGTCACAACTGGTTACAGGGGCCAAAAAAACAAAACCCCGAACCAGTCGGGGTTTTGCTTGCAGCTTTAACCTACCGGTTGATCAGAACTGATCGGCAGTCATTTGCATCAGGTTGTCAGCACCTGACTCAAGGGCCTCGACGTGAGCCTGGGCGCGTGGCAACAGACGCTTGAAATAGAACTCCTGAGTAGCCAGCTTGGCTTTGTAGTAGTCCTCTTCGGTGGTGCCTGCATCGAGCTTGCTCTGTGCAGCCATTGCCATCTTCACCCAGAAGAACGCCAGGGTGACGTAACCCGAGAACATCAGGTAGTCCATTGCGGCGGAACCGATCTCCTCACGGTTCTGCATGGCTTTCATCGCAATTTTCTGTGTCATCTCGCCCCACTGGGCGTTCAGAGCACTGACCTTCTTGATGTAGTCACCAAACTGGGCGTTGCCTTCGTTTTCCTTGCAGAACAGGTGAACTTCCTTGGTGAAAGCGCGCAGCATCTTGCCTTGGGTCATCAGGACCTTGCGACCCAACAGATCGAGAGCCTGAATGCCGTTGGTACCCTCATAAATAAGACCGATTCGGCAATCGCGCAGTTGCTGCTCCTGGCCCCATTCGCGGACGTAACCATGGCCGCCGAAAATCTGTACACCGTGGTTGGTCGCTTCCAGACCAGTTTCGGTCATGAACGCCTTGCAGATCGGGGTCAAGAAGGCCAGTTGCTCTTCAGCATTCTCGCGCTCGGCAGCATCGGGCGCATAGTGAGCCTTGTCCAGCAGCTGCGCAGTGTAATAGGCCAGCGCGCGGTTTCCTTCATTGAAGGCTTTCATGGTCAGCAGCATGCGGCGCACATCCGGATGCACGATGATCGGATCGGCGGGCTTGTCCGGCTCGGCTGGACCAGAAAGAGCGCGCATTTGCAGGCGATCCTTGGCATACGCCAGAGCGTTCTGGTAGGAAGCCTCACCGTGACACAAGCCCTGCATGCCGGTACCCAGGCGCGCGTGGTTCATCATGGTGAACATACAGTTCAGACCCTTGTTGACCTCGCCGATCAGAAAGCCCTTGGCTCCGTCGAAGTTCATCACGCAGGTAGCGGAGGCTTTGATACCCATCTTGTGTTCAATCGAGCCACACTTGACGCCGTTGCGCTCGCCCACTTCGCCGCTGGAGTCAGGCAGGAACTTGGGCACGATGAATAGGGAAATGCCCTTGGTGCCTTCCGGCGCGTCGGGGAGCTTGGCCAGAACCAGGTGCACGATGTTCTCGGCAAAGTCATGCTCACCGCAGGAAATGAAGATCTTGGTGCCGGTGATCTGGTAGCTTCCGTCCGCCTGGGGCACGGCGCGGGTCTTGGTCAGGCCAAGGTCGGTGCCGCACTGGGGCTCGGTCAGACACATGGAACCAGTCCACTGTCCAGAAAACAGCTTGGTCAGGTACAGCTCTTTCTGGTCCTGGCTGCCATGGGCACGAATCGCTGCCGCGCAGCCCTGGCTCAGACCTGGATACATGCTCCAGGCATAGTTGGCCGCGCCGGTCATCTCGGCAACCACAAAGCTCAGGGAAGCAGGCAGGCCCTGGCCACCAAACTCTTCGGGTGCGGTCATTGACGGCCAACCGCCCTCGACGAATTGGTGGTAGGCCTCCTTGAAGCCGGCGGGTGTGGTCACCACGCCATCATCAATATGGCAGCCTTCTTCGTCACCGGTACGGTTCAGCGGCGCCAGTACTTCACCGGCGAATTTCGCCGCTTCTTCCATCACGGCGGAAATCAAGTCCGGCGTTGCGTCGGTCAGATTGAAGCGCTCGTAACCGCCACCAAAATTGTGGATCTCGTCCATAACGAAGCGCATGTCGCGCAACGGGGCTTTGTAATCAGGCATGGTTCTCTCTCCAAGGGCAGCGGCTGATACGTGTCAGCCGTCAGAATTCATACGATCGTTTGAACACTATGCCGAGCAGCTGTGCGGGTCAAGCTGTATGCCGGCCAATTTCATTGCTTGATACAAAGCCATAAGACGCCAAGAGGCACAGATGTGCCGCTAATGTCAGCGCCTGTCCTCTGTTCGAGACGATACTCAGCATCAGGGCACTCATCGGAGCACCTATCTTACTTATTCCTGAAAAGCATATAAAAATCAGTTTTCGTGCTTGGACAATATTAGTGATCCCTTTTACTGTGGCGGCCTGAATAGCTCCGATCCGCGGAGCATTATCTATATAACAAGGTTCGGGCTGATGAGCTGGGATTCCCTGCCAATGATTGGCGTCGCTGTACTGCTGTGCTGGGTGTTCTACGCCTTTGCCCGGGAAAAATTCAGCCCGGATGTTGTGGTCGGTATTGCCGTGGCTGTGCTCCTGATCAGTAGCCTGCTGAGCCCTGCCGACGTACTCGGAATTCTTTCCAATAGTGCGCCGATCACGATCGCCTGCATGTTCGTTCTGTCGGCTGCGCTTGAGCGAACCGGCTGCGTGGAAGCCCTGGGTAAGTGGCTGTCGCGCATGGGCGGCGGCAGCCCGCTGCGCACTCTATTCAGCCTGATGCTGACGGCCATGGTGCTGTCGACCTTTATCAACAACACACCGGTAGTAGCCATTCTCACGCCTGTGGCCGTCACGCTGGCGGCCCAGGTGGGCAGCAAGGCATCGAAAATGCTGATCCCGCTGTCTTACGCGACCATTCTTGGCGGGACCATGACCATGATTGGTACCTCCACCAATATATTGGTGGACGGCGTCGCCCGAGAGCAAGGCATGGAGCCCTTCGGCATGTTCGAGATCTTCCTGCCGGGGTTGATCATGGCGGCCATCGGCCTGGCGTTCATCATGCTCGTTGGCCACCGCCTGCTGCCTGACCGGGAGAGCCTGTCGAAGCAGTTGCGGCCAGACCAGAGCCGCCCGTTCATGACCGAGCTGCTGGTACCCCATGACTCGCCGGTGGCCAATCAGAGCATCAGCGCGGCCAAGCTCAACGGTGATAGCGGCATTCAGGTGCTGAAAATCTTTCGCGGCGATGAAGAGCTTTCCACACCGGTCAATACCACGGTATTGAACGCTGGCGATCGGCTGGTGCTGCATGCCAACATGCGCGATTTCATCGAGCTGCGGCAGACCGGTCTGCTGGCCTTCAACCACGAGCAACCGGCCAATTTCGAAACCATCTCCACCCGCGATGTGGTCCTGGCCGAGGCCATAGTGGGTCGCAACTCACGATACAGCCACCGCCCCATGCGTGACCTGAACCTGACCGCGCGTTACGGTATTCACGTACTGGCGATTCACCGGCACAACGAGAACATCCAGGACAACCTGGATGATTTCCAGCTGCAATTCGGTGATGTGATGCTGGTTGAAGGCACGCCTTCGCAGATCCGCAAGTTCGCCGACAATGGTGATTTGATCAGCCTGAACACCGTGCAGGAACGTGCCTATCGCCGGGACAAGGCGCCTATCGCCATCGCTGCCGTACTTGGCGTCATGGTGCTCGCCGCATTGAAGGTGATGCCTATCGAGGGTCTGGCGATGATCGCCACGGCAATCGTGCTGGCAACTCGATGCCTGGAAACCGAAGACGCCTACAAGGCCATTGACTGGCGCATCCTGACCATCATTTTCGGCATGCTGGCGATCAGTGTGGCGATGCGCAAGGTGGGACTGGTGGAAGGCGTGGTAGATCAGGTAATGCTACTGGCGCCGTATATGGGCCCATTGTTCATGCTGTCTTTCATCTACCTGCTCACCTCTTTCCTGACCGAGATCGTCAGTAACAATGCGGTGGCCGTACTGCTAACGCCGATTGCTATCGGCGTTGCCTATCAACTGGGCGCGGATCCGCGTCCTTTTGTTGTCGCAGTCATGTTTGCTGCCAGCGCCAGCTTCGCGACACCGATCGGCTACCAGACCAACACCTTTGTCTACAGTGCTGGCGGGTACAAGTTCACCGACTTCATGCGCATTGGCATACCGATGAACCTGATCATGTGGGGAACGGCGACTCTGGTAATACCCTTGATCTGGCCACTCTTCCCAGCCTAAATGCTGGCAGTCTGAAGCTTATCCGGCTGCCTTCAATGCCTGCTCCAGATCCGCAAGAATGTCATCTACATGTTCGATCCCGATCGACAGGCGCACCATATCCCGTGGCACACCAGCCTTGGCCAACTCTTCATCATCCAACTGACGATGAGTGGTCGTTGCCGGATGGCAAGCGAGTGATTTGGTATCGCCAATATTAACCAGGCGCACGATCAGATCCAGGGCATCAATAAAACGCGCCCCTGATTCCTGGCCACCCTTGATACCGAATGAGAGTATCGAGGCCGGAATGCCACCCATGTATCGCTGCGCCAAATGATGTTCCGGGTGATCCGGCAGACCAGCAAACTGAACCCAGCTGACCTGCGGGTGTTGCTGCAGGTAGTACGCGACCTTCATCGCATTTTCACAGTGCCTCTCCATGCGCAGAGACAGCGTTTCCAGCCCCATGAGGATCTGGAATGCATTCATCGGCGAAAGTGCCGCACCCATATTGCGCAGCGGCACCACACGGCAGCGGCCGATAAAAGCCGCCGGACCAAAGGCCTCGGTATAAACCACGCCGTGATAGGAAGGATCAGGCGTGTTCAAAAGCGGGAAACGTTCTGCATTATCTGCCCAGGGGAAGGTGCCGCTGTCGATAACCATGCCGCCTAGCGTAGTGCCATGACCGCCGATATATTTGGTCAACGAATGCACCACAATATCAGCGCCATGTTCGATTGGTCGGCACAGCACGGGCGTGGCTACTGTGTTGTCAACGATCAACGGAACACCATGCCGATGTGCTGCTTCGGCCAGCGCAGTTATGTCGATGATGTTTCCCGAAGGATTACCAACGGACTCGCAGAAGACAGCCTTGGTCCGGGAATCAATCAGGCTTTCCAGGCTGGCAATATCGGCGTGATCGCCAAAGCGAACTTCGATTCCCTGGCGAGGCAGAGTATGCGCGAACAGGTTATAGGTGCCGCCGTACAGCTTAGCGACAGAAACGATGTTGTCGCCCACCTCGGCCAGGGTCTGGATAGCGTAGGTGATCGCCGCCATACCGGATGCCACGGCCAGACCACCAACGCCACCCTCCATCGCCGAAAGCCTTTGCTCGAGTACATCATTGGTCGGGTTCATGATGCGTGAATAGATATTCCCGGGCACTTTGAGGTCGAACAGGTCAGCACCGTGCTGGGTGTTGTCGAAGGCATAGGAGGTAGTCTGGTAGATCGGCACTGCCACTGCTTTGGTGGTTGGATCAGGAGAATAGCCGGCATGTACCGCAAGTGTTTCAAGCTTCATGATTATATGTGTCCGTCACGGGGTGTACTGACAAGCATGCCCATGCTGCAGGTGACAGGTCAATATCAGATCCCGCAGGTGGAGCAAAGCTTGCTTTCGATCAACAAATCCCATTCCATCAGTAGGCATACTGGAATACATCTGCCCAAGGAGTGCTTGCCGTGTCACCGATAATCGTTGCCAGCGACCTCAGTCCCGAATCCGATCTGGCCGTAAGCCGGGCATGCATGCTCGCTCGCCGTCTGGACGCTCCCCTTATCGCCCTGCATACGGTGGACGATCAGTTACCACTAGCCACACAGGACAGGGCCTGCGCCGAGGCAAAGGACCTGCTGGGGCAGCAGCTCGAACGATGCCCTGACGGCATGTTGAATGTGGAGCTTGTCATCAAGAGGGGACCCGTAGCCGAGACTATTCTGCGCGCAGCCAGTGAGTATGCCGCTCAGCTCCTGGTGTTAGGCCGGCACCATCAACGCAATCCCGAGCTTTTTGTTGGCACCACGCTGGAGCGCGTAAGTCGACTATCCTCGGTGCCAGCTCTGCTGGTTGCCAGTGAGGGTAGCTGTTATGACAGCGGGTTGTTGGCGCTGGATTTTTCAACTTGCGCCAGTGAGGCCTTGCGCTGTGCCGCCCTGCTTCTGCAAGGGGGCAAGCTGCACGCACTGCACATGTGTAATCCTCCACTGGGAGCCCGTCTGGCGGGACCTGCTGCCCGAGAAGCCTTCATGATTGAGCGGCAGGAAACGCTATCCTATTTGCTGGAAGACGAACTGGAGACCCTTGATCTTATTGGCACCCCCAGACCCATGACAGACCTCAAGATGCAGAGCGGGGAGCTACGGGCCTTGCTCGAACAGGAAATAGAGCAAAATCAGCCCGGCTTCATTGCGCTTGGTAGCCATAGCCGTAGCAGCATGGGCGAGGCATTGCTGGGCAGTCTTGCCCTGGCGCTGCTAAGAGAACCACCCTGCGACGTACTTGTCGCTCGCTGACCCTCTTAGCCGGCCTCGATATGATCATGCAGAGCAATGAACTGCTGAGTCAGCTTGTGTCGGCCGTCCAGAAAGATCAGCGGCGTATTGACTTGGTGGGACTCGCGCATTCTAACCGAACTGGAAAGATACACAGGCAGCACTGGTAGACCCTCTGCAATAAGCTCATCGAGCATCTGCTGGGGCAATGACGCCCGGGCCTGAAACTGGTTTACCACAATCCCCTCTACCTCGAGATCCTCGTTGTGCTCTTCCTTGATATCTTCGAGCTCACGCATCAGGCCGTACAGCGCCTGCCTTGAGAAGCTGTCGCAATCGAAGGGAATAAGGCAGCGGTCGGAGGCGATCAGCGCCGAGATAGTGTAGAAATTGAAACTCGGGGCGGTATCGATATAGATCCGCTCGTAATTGTCCTTGAGATCATTGAGCAGCTTGCGCAGCTTCTGAATCTTGTAGCGCGACTCGAGTTTATGCTGAAGATCAGCCAACTCGGGACTCGCCGGCATCAACCAGAGATTTTCAAAGGGTGTCTCGGTGACAAACTGCTCTGCTTTCTTATTGAACAGGCTGCTGGACAGCGTTTGCGCAAAGAAATCGGCAATAGTCAGATCGACATCGGCAAGACCGTCACCGAGCAGGTAATGGCTGGAATTGGCCTGAGGATCAAGATCCACGACCAGTGTCTTGTAACCTGCCGCCGCGCTTACTGCAGCCAGGTTGCAGGCGATACTGGATTTACCCACACCGCCTTTCTGATTGAAAATCACCCGCCGCATAACCTTCTCCCTGTCAGTCCTGCGTATTACTCAATATATTTAGACTACGATAGCAGAGGGATCATGATAGATCGCCGACAATTCATGCACTGCCTCGATAAACGCACCAGCATGGGCCGGATCGACTTCGGGAGTGATGCCATGGCCCAGGTTGAACACATGGCCATTGCCCTTGCCATAGCTTTTTAGAATTCGCGCCACCTCTTCGCGAATGGCCGCGGGCTTTGCGTACAGCACCGTCGGGTCCATGTTGCCCTGCAGCGCCACCTTGGAACCCACGCGCGAGCGTGCCGCCCCCATGTCGATTGTCCAATCCAGCCCTAGAGCATCAGCACCGCTGTCGGCTATGCTTTCGAGCCACAGACCGCCGTTCTTGGTAAACAGAATCACGGGTACACGGCGACCGTCGTGCTCACGAATCAGACCAGATACGATCTTGCGCATGTAGGCCAGGGAAAACTTCTGGTAGGCATCGGCCGACAGGTTGCCGCCCCACGTATCAAAAATCTGTACCGCCTGGGCGCCAGCCATGATCTGACCATTCAGATAGGAGGTAACCGATTCGGCCAGCTTGTCGAGGAGTTGGTGCATGGCCTCTGGCTGGTCGTAAAGCATGGCCTTGGTCTTGCGAAAATCCTTTGAGGATCCGCCCTCAACCATGTAGGTAGCCAGCGTCCAGGGGCTACCGGAAAAGCCGATGAGCGGAACCCGACCGTTAAGCTCGCTGCGAATGGTACGCACGGCATTCATCACATAACCGAGATCCTGTTCAGGATCGGGCACCTTCAATGCCTCAACGTCGGCCGGTGTATCGATACGTTTGCGGAATCGCGGGCCCTCGCCGGTTTCAAAATACAGCCCAAGCCCCATGGCATCGGGAATGGTCAGGATGTCAGAAAACAGAATCGCCGCATCCAGTGGGTAGCGCTCAAGCGGCTGCAAGGTGACTTCACAGGCGCGCTCCGGATTCATGCAAAGCCCCATGAAGTTGCCCGCCCGACTACGTGCTTCGCGGTACTCGGGAAGATAGCGCCCAGCCTGGCGCATCATCCATACCGGAGTCACATCAACAGGCTCGCGCATCAAGGCGCGCAGGAAACGGTCATTCTTCAGTTGGGGCATGAAATCACATCCAATTGCGGGATCAGCGGCCATTGTACCGGGAAATCGAGACAAAGATCAGCGCCAGCGATGCCAGGAGCGCATCCCGTTACCGCAGAATGTGTATGGATTTGATGAGGACAGGCCATCAATATAAAAAAAGGGCGCCAACAGGCGCCCTTCTCTTACAACCGAATGATCAGAGCTCCAGGTATTCGAGAATTCCCTCGGCAGCCTGACGACCTTCCCAGATGGCAGTTACCACCAGATCCGAGCCGCGCACCATATCGCCGCCAGCAAATATCTTCGGGTTGCTGGTCTGGAAGGGGTACTTGGCCTTCTCTGCTGCAACAACTCGACCCTGGCTGTCAGTATCCACGCTCTTGTCAGTGAACCAGTCAGCTGGGCTTGGGCGGAAACCGAAAGCGATGATCACCGCATCCGCATGAAGAATCTCTTCCGACCCGGGAATTGGTTCCGGGCTTCGACGTCCCCGAGCATCCGGCTCTCCCAAGCGGGTTTCAACCACCTTTACACCTTCAACGTGATCCTCACCAACGATGGCGATAGGTTGACGGTTGAACAGGAACTTTACACCCTCATCCTTGGCGTTCTTCACTTCCTTGCGCGAGCCGGGCATGTTCTCTTCGTCCCGGCGATAGGCACAATGAACCGACTTCGCACCCTGGCGGATCGAGGTGCGGTTACAGTCCATCGCAGTATCACCGCCGCCCAGAACAACAACGCGCTTACCCTTGAGATTGATGAAATCGTCTTCCGACTTCTCGAAACCCAGGTTGCGATTGACGTTGGCAATAAGGAAATCCAGCGCATCATATACGCCCGACAGATCTTCGCCCGGGAAGCCGCCTTTCATATAGGTGTAGGTACCCATGCCCATGAAGACCGCGTCGAACTCTTCAAGCATTTGATCGATGGTCACGTCCTTGCCGACATCGGTATTCAAACGAAACTCGATACCCATGCCCTCGAACACCTCACGGCGGCGGGACATCACCATCTTCTCCAGCTTGAACTCCGGAATACCGAAGGTCAGCAGGCCACCGATCTCCGGGTTACGGTCAAACACGACGGGGCTGACACCGGCGCGCACCAGAACGTCGGCACAACCCAAACCGGCAGGACCCGCACCGATGATAGCTACACGCTTGCCGGTAGGCACCACGTGAGACAGGTCTGGACGCCAGCCCATCGCGAAGGCCGTATCGGCGATGTACTTTTCTACCGAGCCGATGGTGACCGCACCAAAGCCATCATTCAGCGTACAGGCGCCCTCGCAGAGACGATCCTGTGGGCAGACCCGACCGCATACTTCAGGCAGTGTATTGGTCTGGTGAGCCAGCTCGGCTGCTTCGAGAATATTGCCTTCTGAAATCAGCTTGAGCCAGTTCGGAATGTAGTTGTGTACCGGACATTTCCACTCGCAGTAAGGATTACCGCACTCCAGACAGCGATGCGACTGGTCAGCCGCTTGCTCGGGCTTGAATTGTTCGTTGATCTCGACGAACTGCGTCTTGCGCATTTTCAAGGGGCGCTTCTGCGGGTCGTTACGGCCCACATCAATAAACTGGAAGTCGTTATTCAAACGGTCAGCCATAAATAAACCTCTTAGCAGCAGCTGTTCGCGAAAGCGACACGGCTGCAAACATTCACCTTGGATCCAGGTCCGACCCCAGAGGATCGGACCTGATGCCACACAGCCGCTTTATTGCGGGTTGGCGCGGGTGCTGCTTAACAGTGCGCCCAGACTCGCCGCCTTGGGCTTGACCAGCCAGAAACGACGGATGTAGTTGTCCAGGTTGTCCAGGACCTCTCCACCCCAGGCGCTGCCGGTCTCCGCCACATACTCGGTCAGAACCATGGTCAGGTGGCTGCGGTAGGACTCCATCGACTCACTGGATATCCGGTGCAGTTCCACAAGCTCGTGGTTCAGCTTGTCAAAGAAGCTGTTGTCCTGATCAAGTACAAAGGCAAATCCGCCGGTCATGCCGGCACCGAAGTTATGCCCTGTGTTGCCGAGAACGCAGACCATGCCGCCAGTCATGTATTCACAGCAATGGTCGCCGGCACCCTCGATTACCGCATGGCAACCGGAGTTGCGCACCGCAAACCGCTCACCCGCGCTACCCGCTGCAAAAAGCTGGCCACCGGTAGCACCATAGAGACAGGTATTACCGATGATCGCAGTTTCTTCAGAGCGGAAAGGACTGCCCTTTGGCGGAACAATTACCAGCTTACCGCCAGTCATGCCTTTGCCCACATAGTCGTTGGCATCGCCTTCGAGGTACATGTGCAGGCCGCCGGCATTCCAGACGCCGAAGCTCTGACCTGCGGTGCCCTTGAAGCGATAGGTAACAGGCGCTTTGGCCATGCCCTGGTTGCCATGTACACGGGCAATCTCACCTGACACCCGGGCACCGATTGAGCGGTCACAGTTGGTCAGGTTCATTTCGTACTCGCCGCCAGTCAGGCCATCGATAGCGGCGCGCGCCAGTTCGACCATCTTCTCGGCGGTCAGACCCTTGTCGAAGGGCTCGTTACGCGGTGATTCACAATACTGTGGCTTGTCCGCCGGCACATCCTTGCTGAACAACAGGGGCTCAAGGTTCAGATTCTGCTGTTTGCTGGTATTACCCGGCAAGATCTCCAGCAGATCAGTACGACCTATCAGGTCCTGCAGACGAGTCACACCCAGTTTGGCCATCCACTCGCGGGTTTCGGTTGCTACGTAGGTGAAGAAGTTAATCACCATTTCCACAGTGCCGATGTAGTGGTTATCCCTCAGGTGCTTGTTCTGCGTGGCGACACCGGTGGCGCAGTTATTGAGGTGACAGATACGCAGGTACTTGCAACCCAGGGCAATCATGGGCGCAGTGCCGAAGCCGAAGCTTTCAGCCCCAAGAATGGCCGCTTTGATCACGTCCAGACCGGTTTTCAAACCTCCGTCGGTCTGCACCCGTACCTTGCCGCGAAGATCATTACCGCGCAGGGTCTGGTGTGCTTCGGCCAGACCCAGTTCCCAGGGTGAGCCCGCATACCGAATCGAGGTGAGCGGTGACGCACCTGTGCCACCGTCATATCCGGATACGGTGATCAGGTCAGCGTAGGCCTTGGCAACGCCCGCGGCGATCGTGCCGACCCCAGGCTCGGAAACCAGCTTGACTGATACCAGTGCCTGAGGATTGACCTGCTTGAGGTCGAAAATCAGCTGCGACAGATCTTCAATCGAGTAGATATCGTGGTGCGGCGGCGGTGAAATAAGCGTCACACCGGGCACTGCATAACGCAGACGGGCGATCAACTCGTTAACCTTGCCACCGGGTAACTGACCACCCTCACCCGGCTTGGCACCCTGGGCCACCTTGATCTGCAGCACATCGGCATTAACCAGATATTCCGGAGTTACACCGAAACGGCCGGAGGCAATCTGCTTGATCTTGGAGCTGCGCGAGGTGCCGTACCGTGCGGGGTCTTCACCGCCTTCACCCGAGTTAGAGCGCGCACCCAGGCGGTTCATGGCCTCAGCGATAGCTTCATGGGCTTCCGGCGACAGTGCGCCCAGGGAAATACCTGCCGAATCGAAACGCTTGAAGATACTCTCCAGCGGCTCAACCTGGTCGATATCAACCGGCGTCTGGTCATCACGCAGGCGCAGAAGGTCACGAAGGGACGCTACCGGGCGACTATTGACCAGCCCTGCATACTCCAGGTACTTGTCGTAACTGTCACCCTGGACCGCATCCTGCAGCGCCCTGACAACATCAGGGTTGTAAGCATGGTATTCGCCGCCGAAGATAAACTTCAGCAGACCACCCTGCTGGATAGCTTTGCGGGGATTCCACGCCTCCTTGGCCAGCAGACTCTGCTCCATCTGCAGATCACTGAAGCGCGCGCCCTGAATACGGCTGACAACGCCTCGGAAACAGACATCAACGATCTCATCTGACAGACCGATCGCCTCAAACAACTGAGCGCCGCGGTAGGACACGATGGTAGAGATACCCATCTTCGACAAAATCTTGAGCAGACCCTTGGATATGCCCTTGCGGTAGCTCTTGAATACTTCGTAGAGATCGCCGATCACTTCGCCGGTGCGGATCAGATCGCCGAGAACTTCGTAGGCCAGATACGGATAAATTGCAGTGGCGCCAAAACCGATAAGCACCGCGTAATGGTGCGGATCGCGTGCCGTAGCTGTTTCGACCAGAATATTACAATCGCAACGCAGCCCGACCTCGATCAGGTGGTGATGCACGGCACCTACCGCAAGCGCTGCGTGCACCGGTAGCTTGCCTTCTTCAATATAGCGGTCGCTAAGCACGAGCAGGGTCTTGCCCTCGCGTACGGCAGCCTCGGCTTGCAGCGCTATGTCCTTGACCGCCTCGGCCAGGGACATGTCTACGGGCACGTTAAGCTCGATACGCTGGACAGCAAAGCCGGGGCGATCGAGATTCATCAGTGTGCGCCATTTGGCTGGCGACATGACCGGGCTACTCAGAATAACCCGATTGGCGTGCTCGGCAGTTTCCTCGAACACATTGCGCTCGGCACCAACGCAGGTTTCCAGCGACATGACGATCGCTTCACGAAGCGGATCGATTGCCGGGTTGGTGACCTGGGCAAATTGCTGGCGGAAATAGTCGTAGACTGAACGCACACGAGTCGACAACACCGCCATTGGCGTATCGTCACCCATCGAACCAACGGCTTCCTGACCGTTTTCGGCCAATGGACGCAACACCTGATCACGCTCTTCAAAGGTGACCTGGAACATCTTCATGTATTGCTTGAGCTGCTCAGGATTGAGGAAATCCGATCCATGGTCACGGTCGTTCATTGTGGCCTGAATACGCAGCGCGTTTTCCTTGAGCCACTTGCGGTAGGGGTGACGGGATTTCAGTCGACCTTCGACATCATCCGTGTGCAGGACTTCACCCGTCTCGGTGTCAACCGCGAGAATCTGGCCAGGACCTACTCGACCTTTACTGATCACGTCTTCGGGTTGGTAGTTCCAGACACCGATTTCCGAGGCCAAAGTAATATAGCCATTCTTGGTCACCACATAACGAGCAGGGCGCAGGCCGTTACGATCAAGCAGGCATACAGCGTAGCGGCCTTCAGTCAAAACGATACCGGCCGGACCATCCCAGGCTTCCATATGCATCGAGTTGAACTCATAAAATGCCTTTAGATCGGCATCCATAGTCTCGACGTTTTGCCACGCAGGCGGCACAACCATACGAATCGCACGGAACAGATCCATGCCACCGGCGAGTAGAAGCTCAAGCATGTTGTCCATGCTTGAGGAATCCGAGCCGGTTACGTTGACGATCGGCGAAATACTCTCAAGATCAGGCAGCAGTTCATTTGTGAACTTATTGCGGCGAGCGTGTGCCCAATTACGGTTGGCGGTAATGGTGTTGATCTCGCCATTGTGCGCAACCAGCCTGAAAGGCTGAGCAAGCGGCCACTTTGGTAGAGTGTTCGTGGAAAAACGCTGGTGGAAAACGCTGATTGCGGTCTCCATACGCTGATCGCTCAGGTCCGGATAGAACCGGCCCAGATCAGCGGGCATCATCAGCCCTTTATAGGATATGACCTTGTGCGACAGGCTGCAGACGTAGAAGTCCGGCGCCGTCTGCATGGCTATCTCGGCCTTGCGACGGGCATAAAAGAGTTTGATGCCGAACTGCTGATCATCAAGACCTTCACCTGAAACGAATATCTGCTCAATCCGCGGCATGCAGCTCAGGGCCAGAGGTCCTAGGACACTACTGTCCACCGGAACTTCCCGCCAGCCGAGCGACGCGAGGCCTTCACTCTCCAACGCGGACTCAAAAGCTGCATGGGCTGCATCTGTGGCAGCCTGATCGGCGCCCATGAAAACCATGCCCACGGCATATTGATCAGGCAAAGCCACGCCAAGCGACTCCTGAGCGACATCCCGCAGAAAGCTATCCGGCTTCTGAATTAGCAGTCCACAGCCGTCACCGGTCTTGCCGTCGGCGTTGATACCGCCACGGTGTGTCATGCACGTCAGGGCTTCAATTGCCGTCAGCAACAAGTGATGGCTTGGCTCGCCTTGCATATGGGCGATGAGGCCAAAGCCACAGTTATCCTTGAACTGATCAGGCTGATATAAACCTGCTTTCATAGGCACGCTCTCAAATACTATTGAATTCAGACGCTTACGAGATTCAAACTAGACTGGATCTGGCTCGGCGCCGGACAAAAGGGGAGTAATTGTACACAGCGGTTTGTGCAGCCACAATTTTTTTTCGGTGAAAAGTGCCGCATAAGCGTATCCAAATGTCGTAAATAGGAAAGCTTTTCAGCAGCCAGGCTATTAGCGGCGGAGAAAACACCCTCTCCGCCACTATAGTCGATATTACTCCAGGGCCTTCTGGATATCACCCACCGAGCGAGGCCATGGATTAGCACTGCGCATCGAAGCAGGCAGCGTCGACACACCTTGTTGAGCTTGCTGGCGGCCAGAGTAGCTGCCTTGCGTGACAACAAACCAGGGCTCGCCCTGATAGGTGGTCTGGAAAAATCGCAACTCTGCCACGCCGGAATTCTTTGCGATAAAGTCTATGGCAGCGGCGCGGCTGCGCGAACCAAGCACCTGCAATACATAGCGAGCAGGTTGCTGCGAACGATACCAGTTATCACTACCCGTCGCCGGAGCAGTAGCTTGCGAAGCCGACGGCGCCGACGGCACTCCGGCTTGCTGAGCTGGCTGCGGTGCTCGAACAGCCGGTGCAGCGCTCGGCGTGACCACTGCTGAAGGCTTGGGAGCCTCCTCCACCGGCGTTGATGCCACTGGTTCAGGCCGAGCAGGAGCAGCTACCGCTGCCTGCGCCCCAGAAGCTTCGCTATCTTGTCCGGATTCTGCGCTGGGAAATAGACTAACAGTTGCAGACCGCTCTGCTGAGCCCATCACGGAACTGGCGTCGGCACTATTGGCCTGCGCCTCGGATCTTACATTCGGATCTGTGCTCACGCCTGATGCATCAACCTCAGGCTGGGCATTTAACTCAGTAAGCTCGACAAGCTGAGGGTCATTGATTGCGTCAACGGCTACCACCGGCTCTGGCAGCTCCAGCACCGTAGTAACAGACTCTTCCTGGCGCTCACCCATGAACCAGGCAAACCCTATACCCACTGCAACCAGAATAACCGCAACGAGCGACTTCAACGGCAGCACTGCACGCCGAGAGGTTACTGGCGAGTCCTGTTCCGCCATGGCTTCAGCCATGGACTGCCCTGCCGCATCGTTTATACGTCCAGGCCAGCCACCACTATGCCGATGAATCCATTGAATCTGGTCTTCATCCAGCAACTCTATTCCCTGTCCCGCAGCATCCAGACGCTGCGCCATATAATCCCGGGTCTCGTCGAGGGAGTAAGGCTGCAGGGCAATGCGGTGCAACCACTCAGCTCCTTCTTCATCGGCGTTGACGCTATCTATCATGGGCTCAATGCTGTCATCGGCGAAAAGGAAGATACGCAGCGGCGATTCCCCGTCACTGACCCGACTCCAATCCACCAGCTCCTGCAGTGATTCCTGTTCGAGGAGATGCGCATCGTCGATAATGAGGTACAGATTCACGCCCGTTTCATGGACCTGACCCGCTCTGAGCAAAAGCGACTGGGAATCCCTGCCGCTGGCATTAACGGCCTGACAGAAAAAAGAAGTTAGGGCGCTGACACCTGGAAACTCTCGTGCCGTCGTTACCACACACTGGGTTGTATCCTTATTACTACTGGCGACCAGTGCTTGGCGCAGCAGTGTTTTGCCACTTCCGTGAGGCCCGGTGACCAGCAATACCTGATCACCGAATCGAGCCAAGTGATGTAATTCAGCAAGCACCGTTTTGCGCTGCGGGGTGAAGAACTTGAAACCCGGCGTACGCGCCGCGAACGGATCATGGTTTAGCTGGTAATACTCTTCGATACTTTCAGCACCGCTCAACGCGTTCATGCCTTTTTCCTGTCGGTCTGTCATGGATTGCTCTGGGCAAGGGTAGCTTGCAAGATTTCAGTATCAAATTCAGCGGTAATCACCGCCTTCCCGATGGCTCTCAGCAATACCAGTCGCAGTTGGCCATCCAGGACCTTTTTATCCACCGCCATTAACCGGATAAAATCCGCTGAGGTCATGGAATCCGGCGGGCGTACCGGAAGACCAGCCTCCCTGACAATCCCGACTCCACGCTCAAAGGATGCATCATCAATCCAACCCAGACGCCTGGACATATCCAGCGCCATGACCATGCCAGCCCCAACTGCTTCACCGTGTAACCACTGACCATATCCTTGCTGCGCTTCGATCGCGTGCCCGAAAGTATGACCGAGATTCAAGATCGCGCGTACTCCCCCCTCGCGCTCATCAGCAGCAACCACGTCTGCCTTGATGGCACAGGATCTCGCTATAGCTTGAGTTATCAGATCATGATCCAGGTTTCGCAAACCCTGCATATTGGCTTCCAGCCAACCAAGGAATGCTTCGTCGCGAATAAGTCCGTACTTTATCACCTCGGCTAGCCCTGCACTCACTTCGCGAGAAGGTAGGGTCCGGAGGCTGGCCGTGTCTATTATGACTGCGCGCGGTTGATAGAAAGCGCCTAGCATATTTTTGCCGGCCGGGTGGTTGATGCCAGTCTTGCCGCCGACGGAGGAATCGACCTGGGAGAGCAGTGTCGTGGGCACCTGGATGAAATCTACGCCCCTCTGATAACAGGAGGCAGCAAAGCCAGTCATGTCGCCAACAACCCCACCACCGAGTGCAATCAGTGTTGTGCGTCGGTCATGCCGTGAAGCCAGCAAGGCATCAAAGATTTGTTGTAGGGTTGCCCAGTTCTTGTAGGCCTCCCCGGTAGGAAGTACTACACAGGTAACTTGGTAACCTTCCAGGGTGTGAAACAGCGCATCTAGATACAGCGGGGCTACCGTATCGTCCGTTACGATGCAAACCTGCTTACCTGCAATAAAGGGTACGAATAGCTCACGTTGCTCCAACAGTCCTGAGCCTATAAATATCGGGTAGCTGCGTTCACCGAGCTCAACCGTCAGTTGTTGCATATAGTTTCTCCCAAGCGAATCCGGCAAGAATACAACAGACAAAGCCCCCGTGGGCAGTTAGCCACAGAAGCTTTAAGAGTGACGCATCAGGAATGTCTCAGGAATCAGATTCGAGGAGTCGTGCAACAATGGTATTAACTACCACCTTCGGGCCTCGTTGATCCGTATCAATGATGATGTCAGCGATTTCCCGATATAGCGGATCACGCTTGGCCATCAGGTCACGCAGTACCCGTTCGGGGTCGGCGTTCAGCAACAACGGACGTTGTCGATCCTTGGATGTTCTTTGCAGCTGCTGGTCGACACTGGTACGCAGATATACGACCAAGCCGTTAGCCGCCAGCGCCTGCCGATTGGCTTCGCGCATGACAACCCCCCCGCCGGTAGCCATAACGATACCACTCTCCAGCACCAACTCTGCGATCATTGCTTCTTCGCGCTGACGAAATCCCTCTTCTCCCTCAACGTCAAAGATCCACGGGATATCGGCGCCGGTTTTAGCCTCGATTTCACGATCTGAATCTTTGAAGGGATATCTAAGCTCCTTGGCAAGAAGTCGCCCGATGGTGCTTTTACCTGCCCCCATCGGGCCTACCAGAAAGACATTACGCAAAGCGCTTACCTTGCCACTGTGATGGCGCCATTCTTGATGATCCGCGGAGTCAGGAAGATAAGCAGTTCTGACTTGGTTTCTGAAGTCACATCCCGACGGAACACCTTGCCTAGCACAGGCAAGTCACCCAGAAACGGTACCTTCATCTGACTATTTTGGGTTTCACTTGAGAACACACCACCAATAACGATTGTCTCACCGTCACCCACCAGAATCTTGGCATTGACCTCATTCTTGCGGATCGTTGGCACACCGTTCACTTCATTAGTGAAGTCGGGCTCATCCTTGGTGACGATAACTTCCATGATCACCTGGTTATCAGGCGTGATCTGAGGAGTCACTTCCAGAGACAGAACCGCTTCGGCAAAGGCCGTAGTAGTTGCACCGCTGGAGCTCGCTTGCTGGTATGGAATCTCAGAACCTTTCAGAATTTTGGCAGTTTCCTTGTCGGAGGTGACTACCTTCGGCTGGGAAATGATTTCACCGTTACCTGTGCTTTCCATCGCAGAAAGCTGAAGATCAAGGATCGCATTGTTGGTAATGAAGCCGATCCCGATTCCCGAGCTCGCACCGATCACGCCCATATCAACAAAAGGTGCATTAACAGCAGGCGTTGGCATCGCAGCACCACCGCCCGGAGAACGCCCAAAGACCTCATAGCGATTTCCCATGTTGATACTACCACCCCAGCGGACACCAAGGGCCTTATCAAAGCCAACGTTGGCTTCAACGATGCGCGCTTCGATCATGACCTGACGGACAGGTATGTCCAGCTGAGAAACGATTCGACGGAGTTCGTCTAGTTTCTCCTGAGTTTCGAACGCAATAATACTGTTAGTCCGATCATCAACTGTAATTGAGCCACGTTGCTCTCCGCCGGCCGCGGTAACCGATGCAAAAAGACTGGCGATATCGGATGCGCGTGCATAATTGACCTGAATAAGCTCACGCCGCAAAGGCGCCAGCTCGGCAATTTGCTGTTGTGATTCAAGCTCCTGACGCTCACGGGCAGCAATTTCGTCCGCCGGCGCTACTAGTAGCACATTACCAATCTTTCGCTTGTCCAGGCCCTTGGTCTTTAAAACCAGATCAAGTGCCTGATCCCAGGGCACATTCTGCAGCCGCAGAGTGATGCTGCCCTGCACCGTGTCGCTAGCCACCAGATTAAGATCTGTAAAGTCAGCAATTAGCTGCAGTACCGAGCGCACTTCAATATCCTGAAAATTGAGGGACAACTTCTCCCCTGTGTAAGCGAAGGCATCAGCATTACGTTTTTCAGATTCCGCTTGGCTGAGAGGCTTGAAGCTAACAATCAGGCGGTCATCTGTCTGGTAAACAAGATGTTCGTAGAAGCCGGTTGGCTCAATATTGATCACAGCATTGCCATTGCTGCTTGATGCATTTACAAAATTAACCGGAGTCGCAAAATCAGTAACGTCCAGCCGAACTCGCAACGCATCGGGCAATTGTGTATTGGGGAAACTCAGCCGGATCTTGCCGCCCTGTTCCTGCACATCAACCCTTACCGAAGGATCAGACAGATCAACAACCACGTTACCTTCACCCTGATCACCGCGCTGGAAATCCAGACCGCGAATTGCCGACCCGCTAGTCGCAGGGCTCATCACAGCAGGTTCAGTGGAGGATCTCCAGTCGCCGGGCACAACTGCTACCGAGGCAGGTGCTGCAGCCGAAGCAGTTGTGTATCCAGGGGCCTCACCTTCTCCCACCATAACGTAAAGGTCATTGCCTTCGGTGCGAGTGGTATAAGGAACCAGGCTGTCCAGGTTGATAATTAGCCGAGTACGATCGTTGGCCTCTACAACCGTCAGACTCCGTGCATTACCCATACCCAGTTCGCGATTGCGTGAGTCAAGCTCATTGGTAACGCCAGGCAAATCGATTGCGATCCGCGCAGGCTGCTCGATCGTGTAACCTTTGGGCGTTGAAAGCACTGGCTCATCGAAAGTCAACTTGAGTTCGACTCTTTCACCCGGTAATGAGGCGACATCAAGATTCTGGAGGCTGGCCGCCAGGGCTAGGGGGCTCAGCAGCGCAATAACCGCGGCGAGCGTAACTTTCTTGGTAAGAGGCATTTGATTGCGTTCCACGCTTGACTGTTTACAGTTCATGATTTCTCTCCCTGGTTGTCCTATCCGCGCACAGGCAAGCTGAGCGTTCGCGGGCGCTCCAACCAACCGCCTTCACCGTCGGGGACGATCTCCATCACTTCGACACGTCCTTCCTCGATTGCAACAATACGACCATGATTGCGGCCCAGATAGTCTCCCACCTGCACCCTATGGACGCTGCCTGCACCGCGGATCAGCGCTTGCATACCTTGCCCGTCGCTCAGGGTGCCAACCATATCGAACCCCTCGATATTGAAACCTTCGAGGAACTGCTTCACTCTGTCTTCGTCGGGCTTTATGTCCTCAGATCCGCGCTGCCTCTGAGTCACATCGACCCTTACCGGTGGCTGAAAGGGGCTCCTTAATGAAGAAGCACTATAGGTGAATGCTTCATACGCTTTGAACCGAGGAAGCGGTTCAATACTGCCCGCAGGCTTCGCTCGAGTCTCGGCCATAAAAGCCTGAAGATCACCAAAGCCGCTGTCACCGCAGCCGGAGAGAAGCAAGGAGGAAACAAGGGCCAGACCCCAAACTCGTTTGTGAAAGGTCATTTCTCGCCTCCTGTATCGTTATAACGATAGGTACGGGCAAGAATACTCATTTTAAGCAGGTCCCCATTTCCCTCGGTTACCGGCGCGATGCTGAAATCATGCAACGTTACAATACGCGGCAGACTAGCAACGCTGCTGACGAAAGTTCCCATATCGTGATAACTACCCTGAACCACTATCCTGATCGGCAACTCGATATAGAACTGCTTGGCCGTTTCCGGCTGAAGCGTGATGGATTCGAACTCAAGACCGCTGTTGAGACCCATCTGCGTTATATCTTCCAAAAGACCCGGCACTTCAGTATCGCTAGGAAGTTGCTTGAGCAATGTCCCGAAGCGCTCCTCGATTTCGACTAGTTGTTCCTTGTAGGCTTCCAGATTGGCAGCGCGGAAGGACTTAGCCTCGAAATCCTTACGCAAGGTGACTTCCTGAGCCTCACTGCGCTCAAGAACCACCTGCAAATCTTTTAGATGGAAATGATAACCAGCGAAAAGAAGCGCGATCAGCAACACAAGCCCGACTATGAACTTGAGGGCGCCAGGCCAAGAGCCGACGTTGTTGAAGTCGATATTGTTGATGTCGATCTTCTTGAAGCTTTCCATGGATTTGGACAGACTCATGGCTGCTCCTCCCCTGAACTACCGGCACTTGGCTCGGTTTGCTTCACAGAAAGCTCGAAAACGTTAGCCTGATCAAGGCCACCTGACGTAACTGCCCGCACCGCAGTCAGATTTGGCGAGGTGAGCCAATCAGACGCATCCATCTGACGCATCAGATTGGAAACCCTGCTATTAGATTCAGCCCTGCCCTTGATGTTAATTGTTGACCCCGCCATGCCAAGGGAGTCGAAATGCACCCCATCTGGCAAAGTCCTGGCCAATTCATCAAATACTCGAACGATAATCGGGCGATTGCCCTGGAGATCCTGAATGATCTTCATCCTGTCAAGCAGCTGCGTACGGCGTGCCTGCAACTGCTCGATCTCCTTGATGCGCGCTTCGAGTAGTGTGATTTCTTTTTGCAGGAACTCGTTACGAGCATTCTGGTGATCGATCTTGCCATTGAGGTAGCGATCCCCGAGAAAAACAAGACCACCCGCAAAAATGACAATCAAAACAAGAACGGTCATAAACTCTTTCTTGCGCTCTTCCCTGAGCTGCTCGCGCCAGGGTAACAGGTTAATGCGAGCCATTAGTCAAAACTCCTCATTGCCAGACCACAGGCAATCATCAGCGCAGGAGCGTCATTGCTGAGCGCGACGGCGTTGACCTTGTTTGACAGGGTCATGTTTGCAAAGGGGTTAGCCACCAGCGTTGTGGTGCCGATTTTTTGCTGGATCAACTGGTCGAGCCCAGGAATGGACGCGGTGCCACCTGCCAGCAGGATGTAGTCAACATCGTTGTACTGGCCGCCCGCGAAGAAAAACTGCAATGAGCGCGAAACCTGCTGCACCACCGCATCCTTGAAGGGACTCAGAACTTCAGTCTCGTAGTCATCCGGCAAGCCACCCTGCTTCTTCGCCAGACCGGCTTCCTCCTGCGAAAGCCCGTAACGACGCTGAATCTCATCGGTCAATTGCTTCCCGCCGAAGAGTTGTTCGCGGGTATAGATAATTCGACCCTTACTGAGGACGCTGAGAGTCATCATCGTGGCGCCGATATCGATTACCGCAACGGTGACTTCGTCACGATCGCCATCAAGCTGGTCGATCACAAGATCGCAGGCCCGCTCCATCGCGTAGGCTTCGACCTCGACAACCCGCGCATTCAGGCCGGCCAACGCCAGGGCTGCTTCACGAATATCGACATTCTCGCGACGACAGGCTGCAAGCAAGACTTCTACTCGCTCAGAGTTGCGGGGGGATACACCCTGCACCTCGAAGTCAATTGCGACCTCATCAAGAGGGTAGGGGATGTACTGATCCGCCTCGAGCTTGATCTGCTCTTCCATCTCATCTGGATCAAGTCCCGCATCCATCTCGATGGTTTTGGTTATGACTGCGGAGCCAGCAACTGCGACGGCTGCATGCTTCAACGAGCTTCTCGATCGAGCCAAGACCTTCTCTAGGGCCTGACCTACGCCCTCGAGCTCGACGATATTCTTCTCGACTACCGCACTTGGTGGAAGGGGTTCAACCGCATAGGCCTCGACCTTGTAGCGGTTGCCGGATCGGCTGAGTTCGAGAAGCTTCACCGTGGTGGAGCTAATATCGATGCCCAGCAACGTATTTGCTTTTTTCTTTATGAGCCCTAGCACAGCCAATTTCCTATCAGCATCCGACACTTACGGACGGTTTATGTTTTCATACATTAAATAACAGACCCAGCACAAGCGCAAATAGCTAAAACAAAAAAAATGCGCTTATAATGGAGTATGTTAACCCGTTCTCATCTGGTCTAATCCCTAACCATTTCATTTGACAGGGAATTCGCTTCTCCCCCATGCCATTTTTAAAATTCATATTCTGGTCGATTATTGCTTTTATAAGCGCCCCAATCCTTGTTTTGAGCGGGGTAGCCCTGTATCTGAGCCCGGATTTGCCTGATGTCGACGCCCTGCGCGACCTGCAACTGCAAACCCCTTTGCGGATATATAGCACAGATAATCGACTGATAGCAGAATTCGGTGAAATGCGCCGGATACCTATCAGCTACGACCAAATTCCGACCGATTTCATTAACGCTCTACTGGCGGCCGAAGACGACAACTTCCTGAACCATCGTGGCGTAGATCCGATGGGCCTACTTCGCGCCGCCGTGGAACTGGTTCAAACCGGCCACATCCAGACCGGCGGAAGCACAATTACCATGCAGGTCGCCAAAAACTACTTCTTGAGCAGCGAACGGGTTTTCTCCCGTAAATTCAACGAAATCCTGCTTGCCCTGCAAATCGAGCGAAGTCTCGACAAACGAGAGATCTTTGAACTCTACGTCAACAAGATATACCTGGGCAATCGCGCATACGGAATAGAAGCCGCAGCGCAGATCTATTTCGGTAAATCCATCGACCAACTCGACCTTGCCGACCTGGCCATGATCGCAAGCCTGCCCAAGGCGCCATCACGTTATAACCCGGTATCCAATCCCGAAAGGACGTTGATCAGGCGTAATTGGATTCTGGGCCGAATGCTCAGTCTTGGCAATATCGATCAACAGACCTACGAGCAGGCGGTGGCCAAGCCGATAAAGGCGACCAAGTACGAAGCGAAAGCCGAGCTCGAGGCGCCCTATGTGGCCGAAATGGCTCGACTGGAGATGGTCGAGCGTTTCGGCGAAGAGGCTTATACCAGCGGTTATCACGTTTATACGACTGTCGATAGCAGCCTGCAGACCCTAGCCAATCGTTCCTTGCGCGAAGGACTCATGGAATATGACCGAAGACACGGATACAAGGGACCCGAGGCAAGCAATCAGGAAGCTACTCCCGACCAGTGGGAAAATCTGCTGAAACCTTATCGCGAAATGGGCGGATTGCTGCCCGCAGTGGTGACAGCGATAAGCCCGGACAAAGCACTGATCCAGATGCGCGGCGGAGCATTGGGAGAGATTCCCTGGGACGGCATGCGCTGGGCCAGAAAGCATATCAATACCAACAGCCTGGGGCCTAATCCGAGATCCCCATCAGACGTGCTCAGCGTTGGTGACATCATCCGGGTCACCCCAGAGGAAGATATTCGTTACCGACTGGCCCAGGTTCCAGAGGCCCAGAGTGCGCTCGTCGTGCTCTCTCCCGGTGACGGCAGCATTCAGGCTCTGGTCGGCGGCTTCGCCTTCGAACAAAGCAAATATAACCGGGTCACCCAGGCCAAGCGCCAGCCAGGATCGAGCTTCAAACCGTTTCTTTACAGCGCCGCTCTTGATCATGGCTATACACCTGCCAGTCTGGTGAATGACGCCCCCCTAGTAGTAGATGATGGCCACATGGAAGAAGCATGGCGGCCAAGAAACTCAGGCGGCGATTTTCTCGGCCCGATCAGATTGCGTGAAGCGCTTTATCGGTCACGCAACCTGGTTTCCATTCGCCTGCTGCAGGATATCGGAGTTGATGAGGCACTCACCTATATCGAGCGTTTCGGCTTCAGCCGCAGCGAACTGCCGCGCAACCTTTCTGCCGCACTTGGTACGCCAGAGCTCGCGCCACTGCAGATCGCCCAGGGCTACACCACTATCGCCAACGGCGGTTACGCAGTGAAGCCCTACCTGATCGAGCGGATAGAAGATCATCAAAGCCGAATCATCGATTTCGCCAGACCCGCGGCCACACCCGAAGCGATCGAAGCGCATATCGAACGTGCCCAGCGATATCAGGAAATGGCAGCGCTGCCGCAAATCGAGATCCCCGAGGCAGAGCAGGTTGTCGACCCACGCACCACCTACCAGCTCACCAGCATGCTCAAGGACGTCATCACCCGCGGCACTGCTGCCCGTGCGCGAGCGCTGCAGCGACCCGACCTCGCAGGGAAGACAGGCACGACCAACGAACAGAAAGATGCCTGGTTCTCCGGATATAATGGTGACCTGGTTGCCACGGTATGGGTTGGATTTGACCAACCTGCCACCCTGGGCCGCAGGGAGTACGGCGGCACCGCTGCGCTTCCCATATGGATGAAGTTCATGGCTGAGGCTTTGGAAGGCAAACCCGAAAGCAGTCAGCCAATGCCTGATGGCCTGGTAAACGCTCGCATCGACCCGGAGACAGGTCGAACGGCACGCCCGGGCAGTGACAATGCTGTGTTCGAAGTCTTCAAGGAAGAAGATGCACCTCCCTCATTCAGCGAACTGGATGCTGGCGGCTACTCCAGCGAAGGCGCCGTTACGCCACTCGAACTATTCTGAGACAGCGCAGACACCTGCTGGCGCAGCCAGCGGTTAACCGGGTCATGTTCTGCCGCCTCGTGCCAGTACAGGCTGAGACCGATCGAGGGCAGCGGCAAGGGCATATCCAGCAACCGGTTGCCCAAAGCGGCATTTACCAGCTCGGCATGGCGACGGGACATGGTCAGCAGCAGATCGCCCTGCGCCACGACCAGACTGGCGGCCTGGTAATTCTGGCAGCGGTGCACGACCCGTCGCATCAAGCCCATATGCCCTAGCGCCAGATCTTCATAGGATAATCCCCGCCGCCATGATGCGACCGCAATATGATCGCTCTCCAGGTAACGCTCGGTAGTCAGTTCGCCGCAAAACCCCGGCCCCGCCACCACGCAGAGAGGCTCGGAGAGCAGCTGCATCTGGCGCAGATTTGCCTCAACTGGCCGCGCAATCTGCACCGCAAGATCAATACGCCCAGCTGCCAGCTCCAATTTCAGCTCAGACCAGCGCAGCCCTGCTGTGCGCACCTTGCACCCAGGAGCGCTGCGACGCAGATGGGCTAGCAAAGGGGGCAACAACACCATCTCCAGCTGCTCAGGCAGACTCAAGGTAAAGGTGCGCTCATCACGCAAGGGGTCAAAGTCCTGAAGACCGTCAAGACTCCTTTGCAAGCGCGCCAGACTATCGCTGATCACCGGCGCCAGGCGCTGCGCCAGCACGGTAGGCATGACGCCCCGACCCTCGCGTACAAAAAGGGGATCCGCAAATTGCTCGCGTAAGCGCGCCAGGGAGTGACTGACCGCTGACTGACTGACATGCAATACAGCTGCAGAACGAGTCAAACTACGCTCACGGAAAATCACCTCAAAGACTCGGAACAGATTCAGGTCCATGCGAGCCAGGGATGGCACACCATTCATTTCATTCATGCAAAGACAGCCTTTCAGACTAATTCATTGGGACAGCTCCATCCTGAGCTTTATATCATGAGCCAGATTCATGGATACAGATGAATAAGCTTCGCTTCTCCCAACAAACTCCACGGCTTAAGCTCCGGTACACAAAAATTCATCACCAAAGAGGACAAGCCAATGCGGGAGCACGATTACCTGACGACACTGCGCAGCCTTCAGGAAACGGCGTGGCCTAAGGGCACCCCGACCGAAGCAACCTATCCTCTGGGCGAGCAACCCATTACCCGTTATCTGCAGCACTGGGCCAAGGCAACCCCGGATAAAGCTGCCATACATTTCTACGGCCACCAGCTCAGTTACGCCGAACTGGATGACCTCAGCGATCGTTTCGCTGCACTTCTCTACCAGCAGGGCGTCAGCGCCGGCGATCGTGTAGCAGTCTTTATGCCCAACTGCCCGCAGCTGCACATCGTTTTTTACGGCATTCTGAAAGCGGGAGCCATTCATGCGCCCGTTAGCCCGATGGCCAAGGGAATGGAGCTGAGTTATCAGCTCAATGACAGTGGCGCCAGCACCATTGTCTGCTTTGATCAATTGCTACCCGTAGTGCGCGAGGTGCAGGCCGAAACCGACCTGAAACTCCTCATCAGTACGAGCCTGTCCGAGCTATGCCCCACCAACCCGACAATACCGGTGCCCGATTTGCTGCAGGCGCCCAAACTGGCCATTACTGACAGCATTGACCTGTTGCCAGCCCTGGAGCAACAGGCGCCCGCAGCGAACCTGCCTGAGTTGCAGCTGGATGATATTGCCGCGCTAAACTACACTGGAGGCACCACCGGCCTACCTAAGGGCTGCATACACACCCATGGCGACATGCTCTATACCTGCGCCAGCTTTGTGCCTGTCGCTCTGGGTCTGGATTCAGACCGTGTGAGCCTGAACTTCATGCCCGAGTTCTGGATTGCCGGTGAAAACGCTGGCCTGCTGTTCCCGGTCTTTTCCGGCACGACAATGGTGCTGCTGGCGCGCTGGGATGCCCTCGCCTTTATGAGCGCGGTGCAGCATTATCAGGTCGGGCACACCGGACTACTGGTCGATAGCGCTTCGGAAGTCCTTGATCACCCGCAGGTCAGCGAATTTGACTTCAGCTCGCTGGAAGTGACCAGTTGCGTCTCTTTCATCAAGAAACTGACACCCGAATATAGATGCCGCTGGCGTGCACTCACCGGCTGCACCCTGTTCGAAACCAGTTTTGGCATGACCGAAACGCACACCTGCGATACCTTTACCGCGGGCATGCAGGAAGACGACTTCGACCTGCGCTCGGCGCCCACCTTTGTAGGTCTGCCGGTACCCGGCACCACATTCAAGGTGTGCGATTTTGAAAGCGGCGAGCTGCTGCCTCTGGGCGTCGAAGGTGAATTATGCGTGCGCACACCTTCCCTGCTTAAGGGCTACTGGAACAAGCCCGAAGCCAGCGCAGAGGCGCTGCGTGATGGCTGGCTGCATACCGGCGACAGCGGCGTGATCACCGAACAAGGGCATATTCGCTACCTGGGCAGACGCAAGGAAATGCTCAAGGTCAACGGCATGAGCGTGTTCCCCAGTGAGCTGGAGGCCATGCTCGGCCAGCATCCTGACATTCTTGCGTCAGCGGTCATCGGCCGCGCCGACGAAAAGCGCGGCGAAATGCCCCTGGCCTTTATCGTCGCCAAGCCCGCCAGCGGGCTGACAGCCGACGTATTGCATCAGTGGTGCAAGCAAGCCATGGCTGTCTACAAGATACCCGAAATCCGGCTGGTCGAATCCTTACCCATGACAGCGACCGGCAAGGTCAAAAAACAGGAACTGCAGGAATGGATCTGATATGAACTTCAAGAGTCTGCTGATCGCCAATCGCGGTGAAATCGCCATCCGGCTGGCCCGCGCTGCGGCCGAACTGAACATAAATACCGTCGCAATCTACGCCGAAGATGACAGTGAATCCCTGCATGTGCGCAAGGCCGATCAGGCTCTAGCGCTTCGCGGGCGCGGTGCCCGCGCCTACCTGGATGCAGCGCAGATTGTTGCCGTAGCGCAAGAGCAGGGCTGCGACGCAATCCATCCCGGCTACGGTTTTCTCAGCGAAAACGCGGACTTCGCTCGACGCTGCCAGACCGCGGGCATCGTATTTGTCGGACCCGACGCCACAGTACTGGAGACCTTCGGTGACAAGGCCAGCGCCCGTCGCCTGGCCAGTCAATGCGGCGTGCCGCTGGGCCAGGGCACCAACGAAGCCACCAGCCTCGAGCAAGCCAGACAGTTTCTGCAGGATCAGGGCCCCGGCGGCGCAGTGATGCTCAAGGCCCTGGCTGGTGGCGGCGGTCGCGGCATGCGCGCGGTATTCAGCCTGGATGAACTCGATGAAGCCTATGCCCGCTGCACTTCCGAGGCGCAAGCGGCCTTTGGTACTGGCGAGCTATACATCGAAAGACTTATTCGTAACGCGCGACATATCGAAGTCCAGATCGTCGGCGATGGCACCCATGTGAGCCATGTATGGGAGCGCGAATGTACCCTGCAGCGGCGCAACCAGAAGCTTCTGGAAGTCGCACCAAGCCCCAGCCTGGCACCCGCGCAGCGCGATCAGCTGCTGGAAGCGGCCCTAACCCTGGCCAAGGCGGTCGGCTATCGCGGCCTGGGCACCTTCGAATTTCTGCTTGATGAAGACGCTGGTGATTTTGTTTTCATGGAAGCCAATCCTCGCATTCAGGTTGAACACACCGTGACCGAGGCCGTGACCGGCCTGGATCTGGCCCAGATCCAGATTCGTCTGGCAGCCGGAGCGACGCTCAGCAATCTACAGCTGAACCAGCCACAGATACCCGCACCGCGCGGGTTTGCGGTACAGCTGCGGGTCAATCTGGAAAGCATGGCTGCCGATGGCAGCGCCCGTCCTGCTGGCGGTACTCTAACTGCCTACGAGCCACCCAGTGGTCCGGGCATCCGCGTCGACGGCTATGGTTACAGCGGCTACACCACCAGTCCCAGCTTCGACTCGCTGCTGGCCAAGGTGATCGTGCAGGCTGACGCCGATTATCCGTCCGTGCTGCGCCGCGCCTATCGCGCCCTGTGCGAGTTCAGGTTGGAGGGCGTCAGCAGCAATCTGCCCTTCCTGCAGAATCTGCTGGGCAATACCCAGGTTCAGGCCAACAAGGTTACTACCGGATTTATCGAGCAACATGCGGGTGAGCTGGTGGGCGAGAGTGCACATCCGAACCTGTTTTTCGCTCAGAAAAACACACGCGCCCAGCAGAGCGAGAGCCAGGCCACTGCGCCACCCGGTACTGAGCCCCTCAGTGCGCCAGTGCAGGGTGTGCTGGTAGCGCTGTCGGTTCAAACTGGCGACGCCATTGCAGTCGGCCAGCAGGTGGCCGTGATGGAATCCATGAAAATGGAATTCGAGGTCAAGGCGACGCAAAGCGGGATCGTTCGTGAGCTGCTGGTAGAGCCGGGTGCAAGTCTGTTCGAGGGCAGTGCGCTACTGTTTCTCGAGCCCGCCGATGTGGCAGCAACCGCGCAGTCCAATGAAGAGCAGGTCGACATTGCGCATATTCGCGCCGATCTCGCCGAAGTACTTGAACGCCATGCAGATCTGACCGATGAGCACCGCCCCGCTGCTGTCGCAAAGAGGCGCAAGACCGCCCAGCGCACCGCCCGCGAAAACCTGGCGGACCTGCTTGATGAGGGCAGCTTCAAGGAATACGGCGCGATGGCCCTGGCTGCCCAGCGCAGTCGCCGCACCCATGAAGAGCTGCTGGCAATGAGTCCAGCGGACGGCCTGATCAACGGTATCGGCACCATCAACGCCGACCTGTTTGGCGAGCATGCCAGCCGCTGTATGGCGCTGTCCTACGATTACACCGTGTTCGCCGGCACCCAGGGCGCAATGAACCACAAAAAGACCGACCGCATGCTCGATCTTGCGGAAAAGTGGAAGCTGCCCGTGGTGTTCTTTACCGAGGGTGGCGGCGGCCGGCCAGGTGATATCGACAAGGTCGGCGTGGCCGGACTGGACTGTACCACTTTCATGCGCATGGCCAGCCTGAGCGGGCAGGTGCCGCTGGTAGGGGTCGTTTCCGGCCGCTGCTTTGCCGGCAACGCTGCGCTGCTGGGTTGCTGCGATGTGGTGATCGCTACCGAAAACGCCACCATTGGCATGGCCGGACCTGCAATGATCGAGGGCGGCGGCCTGGGCACCTATACGCCGGAACAGGTCGGACCGACCAGTGTCCAGGGTCCCAACGGCGTGGTCGATATCGTCGTCTCCGACGAGGCCGAAGCCACGCGGATAGCCAAGCAATATCTGTCCTACTTCCAGGGCGACATGCAAAGCTGGGAGACCGCCGACCAGCGGGAACTGCGGCACCTGATCCCGGAGAATCGCCTGCGCGTATACGACATCCGCCAGGTCATCAAAACACTGGCTGACAGCGGCTCGATGCTGGAGCTGCGCCGCCAGTTTGCCCCGGGCATGATTACCGCGCTCATCCGTATCGAAGGCCGTCCCTTCGGTCTGTTAGCCAACAACCCTATGCACCTGGGCGGCGCGATCGATGCGGCCGGCGGCGACAAGGCTGCGCGCTTCATGCAGCTATGTCAGGCCCACGGTCTGCCAATGGTATCTCTTTGCGACACACCCGGCTTCATGGTTGGCCCCGAAGCCGAGCAGCAGGCAACTGTGCGTCATGTATCGAGGATGTTCGTCACTGCCGCCAGCCTGCAGATTCCCTTCATGACTGTGGTACTGCGCAAGGGCTATGGCCTGGGCGCTCAGGCAATGGCCGCCGGAAGCTTCCAGGCGCCACTGTTTACCATCGCCTGGCCCAGCAGTGAGTTTGGTGCGATGGGGCTGGAGGGTGCCGTGCGTCTGGGTTACGCAAAGGAGTTGGCGGCTATTGAAGACGAAAGTGAGCGTAGCGCGCTGTATGAGAAACTGGTCGCCGAGCTTTATCAGCGTGGCAAGGGCGTCAGTATGGCCAGCTTCCTGGAAATCGATGCGGTCATCGATCCGCTGGAAACTCGCGACTGGTTACTGCGCGGTCTCAACTCTGCGCCCACTGAATCCCTGCGCAAGGGACTGCGTCCGTTTGTGGATACCTGGTAACGCATCGAGCCAGGAGGGTGGGAAATCCGTCAGCAGAGTGCTGCGCATCTTCCCGCCCAAACCAGGCCAGATACTTACAGACTGGCCACCGCCACTACCCGGTCGGCCTTTGGCAGCAACGCTGCGTCATGCCCCAGAAACAGCGCTGTGCGCCCTGCGAGCCACGGCTCCATACGTGTAGCTACCCGCTCCCGCGTCGGCGCGTCCAGCCCGCTAAAGGGCTCATCCAGAATCACTATGGGGGCATCCTTGAGTAGCACTCTGGCGAGGACCAGTCGCCGGCCTTCTCCCCCCGAAAACTGCTTACCTGACTCGCCAACCCAGGTGTTGAGCCTCCCAGGCAAGCCCTCGATCAGATCGGCCAGATCAACCATCTCCAACACCCGCCAAAGCTGCTCATCGGTCGCGGACGGGTCGGCCAGCAGCAGGTTGGCCGCGATGCTGTCATGGAGTAATTCGGTCTGTTGCGTCAGATAGCCAATGTGTCTACGCCATTGCTCAAGGGAGAGTCGATCAAGCGGAGTGCCGCCCACCCTCATTTGGCCAGCCGCCGGACCAATCAGACGCGCAGCCAAAGCAGCCAATGTCGATTTGCCACAGCCGGATGGCCCAATCAACGCCAGCCGCTCTCCCTGATTGAGCGTCAGATTCACGTTTTGCAGGCCTGCGTACTGAACGCATACGCCCTGCCAGTGAAGGGCCAGATCAGTCGGTACGACGTCCGGCTGTTGAGGATCAGTCAAAACCGTACTCATTGCCGTTTGCTGATTCAGACGCCTGGCCGCCGCCCGCGTGCCACCGTACTGGGCAAAAGCGGCGGGCAGTCCGGCAAAGCCCTCGCTCAAGGCCATTAGCGCCAGCGGGATCATAACCGTCACCGGCCCTGACAACAGTCCTTGGGTATACGCCTGAATGGCACCAAACAAGCCCACCATCACGGCGCCCATCACGCCCAGGGTAGCCAGCGCCTGACCAAAGGCAATACGACCCTGGAGTGCCAGTTGATCGTCGAGCATCTGCTGGCTGCCAAAGAGTAGCTGCTGTCGGTGTTGCTTCAGGGTGCCTGCCGCTGTCAGCTCAGCCAGTCCCTGTAGCTGCTCCACGGCTTGCACACGCAAGCCGTCAAGCTGCTCTACCCGCCGTGCGCTGTAGTGCAGTCCAATCCGCGCCATGCCCAAGGTCAGCACCAACAGGACCGCAATCAACAACACACCAATCAGCAACGCCAGTGAAAGATGAAAAACTGCGATCAGACCGCTGACCAGCACGACGCCCAACAGGGCGACCAAAGGCGGTGCCAGCAAACGCAGGTACAGGGTATCGAGGGTGTCAATGTCAGCCGTCAACCGGTTGAGCCACTGCGCTGCCCGCAGACGGCTCAAGGTCGCGCCGTCCAATGCTGCGAGAGCAGAAAAGTGCCTGCCGCGCAGATCCGCGAGCAGGCTCAGCACCGTGTTGTGATTGAAAACCCGCTCGCAGTACCGCGCAACGGTGCGCGTCAAGGCAAAGAAGCGGATGCCGCCACCCGGCATATAGACATCAAACATCACCCGCTGACCGGCCGCCCACAGCAGCGCGGTCACCCCTGTGGCGGTGATGAACCAGCCTGATAGCGCCAGCAGACCCACCGCACTGAACAGCGTCAGCGCCAACAGCAGCGCACCCACCCAGAGGCGTCCACGGCGCTGCATGATCATCTGTAACCAGGGCCTGAGGTCAAACATCCAGGAGCCTCCCCTGGGCGATTTCGATACGCCGACCCGCCAGCGCCATAAGGGCTGGATGATGAGTAGCGATGACCAATGTTTTACCCTTGCCTGCCAGCGCGCGCAGGGCTTCTATGACGTCCGCTTCGCTTTGCACATCGAGGCTGGCCGTCGGCTCATCCAACAGCACCAGTTCGGCGTCAGACAGCCACACTCGCGCCAGCGCGAGGCGCTGCGCCTGACCACCGGACATACCGCGTCCACCTTCGCCCAGAGGCGTATGTAAACCCTCTGGCTGCGCCCTCAGCAAAGGTCCCAGCCCGACAGCCTCGATAGCGCGCAACATGCTCTGTTCGTCGGCGTCAGGTGCAGTAAGACGCAGATTTTCGGCCCAGGTACCCTGGATTAGAAAAGGCCGCTGTCCGAGCCAGGCAACAGGCTGCCGACCGGGCAACAGACCAAACAGGCTGATGCTTCCCGCTACCGGTTGCACAAATCCGGCCATACAATGCAGGAGGCTGGACTTACCGGACCCTGACGGCCCCACCAGAGCGAGGACCTCACCCCGGGCAATCTCCAGCGAAACATCATCGAGTACCCGTTCGCGACCGGCATATGCCAGTGTCAGGTTCTGGATACAAACCCGGTTGTCAGGAGCACCGGGGCTAAGATCTTCAGTCTGATCGAGGCCCGACGATTCGAGCTGCAACGCACCCAGGCTATCGGCCGCCCCCAATGCCGCAGCCCGGTCGTGATAGGACTGGGCCAGGCTGCGCAGCGGCTGAAAGGACTCCGGTGCAAGCAGCAGGATGAATAATCCGGAAAACAAGGTCAGCTGCGCTGCCGGTCCGTACTGGATATAACCGAGCAAGCCAAAGCCGATGTACATCGCGGCTACTGCGATGGCCACCGAGGCGAAAAACTCCAGTACGGCAGAAGACAAAAAGGCAATGCGCAAGGTACGCATGGTCACCGCACGATAGCGCTCAGCCGCGGTCTCTACCGATAGGGTGGCCGCCCTCACCTGACCGAACAATTGCAGGCTGGTGAGACTGCGCACTCGATCGAGAAAATGCCCGGCCAGACGACCAGCTTCGAGCACATGCTGCTGACTGACTTTCTCGGCACTCATGCCCACCAGCGCCATGAACAGCGGGATCAGCGGCGCGGCAAACAGCAGAAACAGGGCCGCCAGCCAGTCGAGCCAAAAGACCACCAGTAAAATCGTTAAGGGAGACAGTAACGCGAGCCACTGTTGTGGCAAATAACGGGCGTAGTAACCATCCAACGACTCGACCTGCTCCACCCATTGATTGGTCAAAGTCGCACTGGAACGGTCAGCCAGACGCACGGGCCCGAGTTGAGCCCAATGCTCGGCCAGTTGCGCCCTAACCCGCTGGCGAACCTTGGCGCTTGCCTGCTGGGCGCACCGTTCCTGGCCATATTGCATCAAGGCACGGAGCACAATGGCCAGTGCCAGGCCCACACCCGGCCAGAGCAGAGCGACGTATGGCAACTCGGCAACAAGCAGGGCATGCACCATCCAGGCAACAAGCCCCATCTGCGCCACGATAGCCAGTGTATGCAACAACCCCAATACCACGGTAGCGCGTAACCAGGGCCTGATCGGCAGGCCCTGTTGCCGCAGCCAGTCGCGACTGCGCCGACCGGACTCAGTGATAGCCTTCACCTACACGAACCTTGCCGCGGAACACCCAATAGGTCCATGCCGTATAAGCGAGGATAATCGGAATCACGAACAACATGCCTAGCAACAGGAACAGTTGTGACTCTGGCGCTGAGGCCGCATCCCAGAGAGTGAAATTGGGCGGAATCACATAAGGCCAGCGCGTCCAGAGCAAGGCGAAATAGGTCGCGGCGAACATTGCCATGGTGGCAATGAACGGGATTGCCTCGCGGCGCTTTTTCAAACCTCTCCAGATCTGGAAGGCAAAAAAGGCAGTCAATAGCGGGAATATCCAGATCCAGCGAACCTGAGCAAACCAACGCTCGAACGCGGCAGGGTCCACCGAGGGCGTCCAGATGCTGATGATGGCAAAGATCGCTAGCACTGCTCCCAGAAGCCAGGGTGCCAGACCGTAAGCCCATTCCTGAATATAGCCTTCGGTTTTCATGATCAGCCAGGTGCAGCCAAGCAGCGCATAACCTGCCATTAAGCCGATCCCGGTGGTTACTGTGAAGGGTGTCAGCCAGTCGAGGGCACCTCCCGCATAGGCCAGGCCCTCAGTTTCATAACCTTGAATATAGGAGCCCACCACTACGCCCTGGGCAAACGCCGCCAGGAACGAGCCACCCGCAAAGGCCCAGTTCCACAGATAGCGCGAGCTCCTGGCCTTGAAACGAAACTCGAAGGCTACACCGCGGAAAATCAGGCCCGCGAGCATCAGAAACACGCCGATATAGAGCGCTGGCAACAGAATCGAGTAGACCAGTGGAAACGCACCCAGCAGACCCGCGCCGCCCAATACCAGCCAGGTTTCGTTGCCGTCCCAGACCGGCGCTACCGAGTTCATCATGACGTCACGCGCGTCCTCGTCCGGGGCGAAGGGAAACAGCATTCCCACGCCCAGATCGAAGCCATCCATCAACACGTACATGATCACCGCAAAGGCAATAATCATTGCCCAGATCATCGACAAATCGAAGATTTCCATGTCCATGCTCAGGTCCCCTTCTGGTCAAATGCAACGTCGCTACCCGACAGTGGGCGGGCCGGGCGGTGAATTTCGTCCACATCGTCCGCATGTTTTTTGATTTCCAGACCGTCCTGCAGGACGCGCATGAGGTAATACAAGCCCGCGCTGAAAATCATTGCGTATACCACTACGTAACCGATCAAGGTAAACAGGGCCATCGGACCGGTCAGGGAGGGCGTAACCCCCTCTGCGTGGGTCATCAGGCCATAGACCAGCCAGGGAGCACGACCGGTTTCAGTGACAATCCAGCCAGCCAGAACAGCAATGAACGGGGTCACACTCATCAGACGCAACGTCTGCAGGAACCACGGCGTCTGCCAATAGCGCTGCTTGCGGCGCAGCACCAGTCCAGTCAGCGCCGTCGCAATCATCAGCAGGCCGAGGCCGACCATCACCCGGAACGACCAGAAGACCAGCGCAACCGGGGGCTGCTCCTCGACCGGCACCTCCTTGAGGCCAGCCACTTCTCCATCCCAGTCATGGGTCAGAATCATACTGCCCAGCTTGGGAATACCGATTTCAAACAAGTTGCTCTGGGTATCCCGATCCGGCCATGCAGCCAGGAGCAGAGGCATACCCTTGGTTGTCTCCCAGTTGCCTTCCATCGCAGCTACCTTGGTCGGCTGATACTCCAAGGTGTTGATGCCATGGAAATCACCCACTACCGCCTGCGTCGGAGCTACTATCAGAATCAACCAGAGGCACATCGACAGCCCCTTGCGATTCACTTCAACCTCCCGTCCGCGCAGCAGATACCAGGCGCTGACCCCCGCCACCACAAAGGCGCCGGTAAGGAACGAAGCCAGCCCCATGTGCATGAAGCGATAGGGAAACGAAGGATTGAAGATCGCTTCGGTCCAGGACGTTACAAAGAACACGCCGTCGCGTAGCTCGACCCCCGCCGGAGTATGCATCCAGCTGTTGGCGGCCAGAATCCAGAAAGAGGATATGAACGTACCCAGCGCAACCATGCACGCAGCAAACAGATGAACGCCCTTGGGCACGCGGTTTCGACCGAATAGCAGCACACCGAGAAAGGCTGCTTCCAGGAAGAACGCAGTAATCACCTCATAGCTGAGTACCGGACCGAGGAAGTTGGCCGCCGCGTATGAATAGTTACTCCAGTTGGTACCAAACTGGAAGGACATGACGATACCCGACACCACGCCCATGCCAAACACAACGGCGAAGACCTGTACCCAGAAAGCGGAAAGACGCTCCCATACCGGGTTGCCCGTTTTGAAGAAAAGTATCTCCAGAAAGGCGATAAAGGACGCCAGACCGATGGTAAATACCGGAAAGATAGCGTGAAAAGACACCACGAACGCAAACTGGATACGCGACAGCAGGAGGGGGTCGAGTTCCATGAGCACAGCTCCTTATGGAAATAAATGACGCCGACAGTCCGGCTCAGACAGCAGGACAACATAGAAGAATCGTGATTGTGACTGCATCAGAGCCCGGAATGTTCCAGAGCTCAGTGTGCGCCTTGATCCAGATCGAGGACAGGTGGTGAATTGCCGCAGCGTTAGGTTTAGGCCAGCGTAACCCATAGGGTAACAGCCAGAGGCAACAGCAAAGCAGTAGCGACGCCCATCAGGCTCATCGCCAACGCCGAGAAGGCGCCCTGCTCTTCGCCTTCCTCGATAGCCCGAGAGGTGCCCACCGCGTGGGCGGTCATACCCATTGCCATACCCCAGGCGGCAGGCTCGGTCACCCCGCAGATTCGCAGCAGCCAGGGTCCCAGCAAAGGTCCGAGTACGCCGGTGAACATCACGAAAACCGCCGCCAGCGCGGCAATACCGCCAAGCTGCTCGGCAACCAGCATCGCAATTGGAGAAGTCACCGATTTGGGCGCCAGGGTCATCAGGATCATGTGCTCAGCGCCCAGAGCCCAGGCGATCAGAAGCGTAATCACCGTAGCAAAAAGCCCTCCCAGCAACAGCGTGATGACCACTGGCCAGAAAAACAGCCGAATGCGCCGCAGGTTTAGATATAAAGGGACAGCCAGGGCGACGGTGGTCGGTCCCAGCAGGATAACCAGCGGCCAGACCGCCTCGCGGTAGATCGCATACTCGACACCCAGCATCCATAACAGCACCACCAGAATGGCCACAGATACGAGCACCGGATGAAAAATAGCCAGCCTGGTGCTTTCGTAGAGCGCCAGGCCCAGTTGGTAGGCACCCAGAGTCAGTCCGAGCAAAAACAGTGGGTGCCCGGCTATCGCTTGCCAGGCTTCAGTCCAGCTTCCGATCATTGACCTGCTCCCGCATCGCGCTGACGCCGGATCAGTTTCTGCATCAACCAGCCACATAATGGCAAGGTGAGGACAAAGGACAACAACAGGGCTACCATGATCGCCGTCGCGTCGGCGGCAATTTCCCTGCCGTAGGCCATGACCCCGACAGCCGGGGGGACAAGGATCAATGGCAGGTATTTAAGCAGGCCAGACGCAGCCATATCCAGCGATTCACCGGTACCACCGCGCAGGCACAGAAAGATCACCAGCAATACCATGCCGATGATCGGCCCGGGCAGGAACGGCAACAGCAGAACGCTGAGGCCGCTGCCCAGCAACTGAAATACAATCAGCCAGGTGAGTCCGCGCAACAACATGGTGAAAGCCTCGAGTGGCCAGTAAGAGAAGTGCGAAGATTAATGGCTGGCAGAAGGTCTGACCACCCCTACCATGGTCCGTAAACGCAAAGGCCGGTCAAATGACCGGCCTTTGTGTATCGCGACTACGTGATGTCGTTATCAGTAACCACGCAGACGAGCGAAGCGATCAGCGTGGAAACGATAGTCCCCAAACAGGGCCTGCACTGGCCGGGCGCGCTTCATGAACAGGCCGACATCGAACTCGTCAGTCATACCCATGCCGCCGTGCAGCTGCACAGCCTCGTTGGTCGCCAGCTCGGCAACTTCGCTGCTCTTGGCCTTGGCCAGGCTAACCAGTACTGGCGCTTCCGGGTCCTGCTCATCCAGCGCGACCAGCGCCTTGATCACAACCGACTTGACCAGTTCAAGCTCGCTGAACAGATGAGCACAACGATGCTGCAGTGCCTGGAAAGATCCCAGAGTCACGCCGAACTGCTTGCGCTCCTGCAGGTATTTGACCGTGACCTCGAAGGACTGCAGAGAAATCCCGAGCAACTCGGCTGCCAGTTGGGCATTGGCAATATCAAGCACTTTCTCAAGCGTCGTGAAACCCTGATCGATGTCACCCAGCAGCGCCTCGGCACTGACCTGGGCGTTATCGAAACGCACAATGGCCGCATTGCGGCTGTCGACCATAATGGTGCGCTCAACACTGACACCCGCCGTATCGCGATCAATCAGCAACAGACTGATTCCTTCGCGATCATCCTGCTCACCACTGGTGCGTACCGACACGATCAGCTTGTCCGCGACGTGACCGTCAATCACAAAAGATTTCTGGCCATCAATTACAAACTTGTCGCCTTGTCGACGGGCAGTCGTAGCAACCCGGCTTGGAGCGTGCCGCGGCGTCTCATCCACTGCCAGCGCTGTCAGCAGACGGCCTTCGGCAATGGCGGGGAGTAGCTCCTGCTTTTGCGCCTTGGAGCCTGCAATCTGTAGCGCCGAAACACCAAGCACACCGGTCGACAGAAGCGGAGACGCGCTCAGGTTACGGCCGGCATGTTCAAATACCTGGCCCATACCGACGTTACCAAAGGCCGATCCGCCAAAATCCTCATCGACCAGCGTGCCGGCGAAACCCATTTCCACCATGCCCTTCCACAAATCAGCAGAAAAGCCGGTTTCGTCACGCTCGTCGCGTAATTTACGCAACTGGCTGATAGGCGCGTTTTCGCTCAGGAAGCCCTGTGCGGCATCCCGGAGCATCTGTTGTTCTTCGTTAAGTACCAAAGCTGCCATTGGATCTGTCCTCGATTCGTTCTACTGGAGCCCGAGAATATTGCGGGCAATCACGTTGAGCTGGATTTCCGAGGTGCCGCCCTCAATCGAGTTGCCCTTGGAACGCAACCAGGTGCGCGGTACCGCGCCCTCGTTCCAGGCCTCGCCTTCCCAGACCATCGCATTGCTACCACGCAGGGCAACCAGCAACTCCTGACGCCGCTTGTTCACTTCAGTGCCGTAATACTTGAGCATTGCAGAAGCGTGACCCACGCCCTGACCGGCCTTGGCTTCATCGAGTACGCGCTCGGAGGTCAATTCAAATGCCTTGGCATCGAGCTCCCAACGGGTAATATCGCTACGCAGGTAACCGTCAGCCAGCTTGCCATTTTCCAGGCCCAAGGCGTCAACCGCTGCCTGGGGAAGGGTTTTTTGACCTGCCGCGGTGCGGCCCATGCCGCCAATCATTTCGCGCTCGTGGGTCAACAGGTACTTGGCAATGGTCCAACCGGCATCGATCTCGCCGACTACCTGGTCCTTTTCTACCCGCACATCGTCCAGGAAGGTCTCGCAAAATGGCGAGCTTCCGGAGATCAGCTTGATCGGTCTGGTGCTGACGCCCGGGGTAGTCATGTCGAACAGCACCAGGCTGATGCCCATCTGCTTTTTAGCATCCGGGTTGGTGCGCACCAGACAGAACATCCAGTCGGCCTTGTCGGCGTAGGAGGTCCAGATCTTCTGGCCGTTTACAATGAAATGGTCGCCCATGTCTTCGGCTTTGGTTTGCAGCCCGGCCAGATCGGAACCGGCACCCGGCTCACTATAGCCCTGGCACCAGCGAATCTCGCCGCGAACCATCTTCGGCAGATGCTGGCGCTTGAGTTCCTCCGATCCGAACTTGAGAATCGCTGGACCAATCATCCATACACCGAAGCTGGATAGCGCCGGGCGCGCCTGGATACGTGACAACTCCTCGCGCAGAACCTTGTGCTCTTCCCGGCTCAGTCCACCACCGCCGTATTCCTTTGGCCAGTCAGGCGCAGTCCAGCCCTTGTCGGCCATGCGCTCGAGCCACTGACGCTGCTCATCGCTCTTGAATTTGAAATCACGGCCACCCCAACACTGATCATTATCAGCGGAGAAGGGAGTACGCATGCTCTTGGGGCAATTCTCTTCAAGCCAGGTGCGAACTTCCTGACGGAATGCGTCCAGATCGGTCACGGGCTGGTCTCCTCAATGAATCGACAACGTGTATCGGTGAATTGTAATAAGGCAGCATAAGATACTCTTCAGGTGCCTCCAACACCCGTGCCTTGATCGCAGGAATAATGACTCATTAGTCACAACAATATATTGCGTGGTCTTTCTGCGAAGGGCTGACTGAAATCCCGTTATTGCTGGCCATTCAGCCGTCTCCCCGTGAACGAGTAAGGGATACGATAGAGAAGGTCGGTCCCCGGCCCCGAAGGAGCTGTTAATAATGCCTAATAATAAACAACAGGAAGCACCGTTAAGCGCTTTGATCATTGGCGCGGGTTTTGGCGGTATAGGTCTGGCAATTCGTCTGGACAAGGTGGGGATCAGCGATTTCCTGATCCTGGAAAAAGCCGGCGATGTCGGCGGCACCTGGCGCGACAACAGCTATCCAGGCGCTGCCTGTGACGTGCCTTCACACCTCTACTCCTTTTCATTCGAACCCCGCGCCGAGTGGTCCAGCCGCTATTCGCCACAGGCGGAAATACACGATTACATTCGCCACTGCGCCCGTAAGTATCATCTTTACCCGCGCATAGCGTTCGATACCGAGGTCAGTCAGGCCCAATTCGATGAGCAGAGCGGGCTCTGGCATGTCACCACAAGCGATGGCCGCGAATACCGGGCCCGCTCATTGGTGACCGCCTGCGGCCAGCTCAATCGCCCGATCTACCCCTCGATTCCCGGCCTCGACAGCTTCAACGGCGAGGCCTTCCACTCCGCGCGCTGGCGCCATGATATAGATCTGAAAGGCAAGCAGGTGGCCGTCATCGGCACCGGCGCCTCGGCAATCCAATTCGTCCCGCAGATCGCACCTGAGGTCAGCAAGCTGATGCTGTTCCAGCGCAGCGCACCCTATGTGATCGCCAAGGCGGACAGACGCTACGGCAAACGTGAGCAAGCGTTGCTCAGACGTTTTCCGGTTTTGCAAAAGCTCAGCCGCAGCGGGCACTACCTGACGCACGAGATGCGCGCCCTGGCGTTTATCAGTTTCCCATCGCTGATGAAGGTCATGGAGGGAAGCTTTCGCAAGCACCTGGAAAAGGGCGTGAGCGATCCGCAGAAACGCGCCCAACTGGTGCCAGACTACCCGATGGGCTGCAAGCGCATGCTGATCAGCAATGATTTCTTCCCGGCCGTCGATCGTACCAACGTGGAACTGATCACCACCGATATCGAGGCTATCACCCCGGACGGGATAAAAACCAAGGACGGGCAGGAGCACAGAGCCGATGTGATGATCTTTGGCACTGGTTTCGCCGCCACCGACTTTCTGGCGCCGATGACGATAAAGGGCCGCGGCGGTCACGATTTAAACGAGACCTGGCGCGCCGGCGCAGAAGCTTACAAGGGCATCAGCATCAGCGGCTTTCCCAATCTGTTCGTGCTCTATGGCCCCAACACCAACCTGGGTCACAGCTCGATCATCTACATGCTGGAAAGCCAGTTCAACTACGTAGTTAGCTGCATGCAGACCCTGGCACGTAGAGGGCTGCGCTTCATTGACGTCAAGCCTGATGTACAGAGCGCTTTCAACGTACAGATCCAAGACGACATCAGCACCACGATCTGGAGCCGCGGCTGTGACAGCTGGTACCAGACCGCAGAGGGCAAGCAAACCAACAACTGGCCGGGCTACACCTTCAGCTATCGTCGCCTTACCCGGAACCCGGAGCTCAACGACTATGAATGTGCACGCTGATTACACCCACAACAACCCGGCCCAGCCACTACTGCGCGCCATTATCCGCGGAGCAATGCGGCTGTTATTCCGCGGTTTGATACGCCCCGGTGTACCTATAGCGATCCAACGGGCCGTCATTCGCATCCTGACTGCCGCCATGCCGGTTAGTGGTGGAGTGCAACGCAGCAGCGAGCTGATCGCGGACAGACCATGCGAATGGCACAGAATCCACGAGGGATCAGATAGGGTCATTCTCTATCTGCACGGTGGCGCATACCTTATTGGGTCAACCGCGACCCATAGAGGGCTGGCCGCGGCCCTGGCCAGAGCCGGCCAGCGGGATGTGTGCGTGCTTGACTACCGGCTGGCGCCGGAGCATCCCTTTCCAGCGGCACGGGACGACGCGGTGGCTGCCTACAAGGCCCTGCTCACCAGAGGCTACGCACCTGGCGACATCGTACTGGCTGGCGACTCAGCCGGAGGGCACCTGGCACTCATCACCGCACTGGAGCTGAAACGCCAGGGCGAACAGGCGCCCGGCGCGCTAGTCTGCTTCTCACCTGTGGTCGACTTTACCGCCGAGCAGATGCACGCCCCTCAGGCTGGAGACCCGTTGCTGAACGTCAGTTGGATCGAGCAGGCGGCAGATCTGTTCTGTCCTCCCGGGATGGACCGAGGCCATCCGGAGTTGTCACCCATCAACGCCGATCTGACTAGCCTGCCGCCCCTGCTGATTCAGGTCGGCGAGGACGAATTGCTGCTCAACGACAGCTTGCGCCTGGCCGAAAAGGCGCGCATTGCGGGCGTGAACGTGCAACTGGAACGCTATCCCGAATGCTGGCATGTGTTCCAGGCCAATACGGGCATTCTCAAGGTGGCCGACATCGCGCTGGAGCGGGTCGGCGTATTTCTGGGCGAGCGGCCCGCTGCCTGAGGAGCCCGGCATGCGGTGAATATAGCGCCGCATGCCAACCCAAATATCCTGTCTGCCTCTCCGCTAACCAGACCCTATTTCTTTTTCAGAACAGCAGGCCACGGAGGAAACCTCCGCAGGGTCCGACCAGGTCGCTTCGTCCAGTCGGGAGCTATCGGCACTCGCTGTAAAACTGAAAGAAAAGGTCCGCTTCTTCCAGCTCTAAGCCCGGCCCTCGCGGTCGATCTGCTGCTCGAGCAGATCGGCCACCGGCACGCTGACGCCCAGACGCGTCAGACTCCAGTAATGCCCCTCCAGCGTCCGGTTTATAAGTAAGGTGCCCGATGCCGGTTGTAGACTCCCCAGAGACGCTAGCGCATCGGGTATCAATCGCTGAATTTCCTGATGTACCGGCTGATCAGCAAAGTCCCAGAGCCCCCCCGATTGCAGAAGCGGCTTGAGCAAATGTGTCAGATTGCGGTAGAGCGCCCAGGGCGGCGGTGATTGCGGCTGACGGGTGCCCAAGGCTTGAAAGCCTCGCTCCAGCTGTTCCGCACTGCCTGACTGCAAAGCCCTGAAAGTCTCTACATAGGCGGCCAGAACGACCGGCTGGACCGATTGCACGCAGCCGAAGTCATAGACCACGAGCTCACCGGCAGCGGTATAGGCAAAGTTGCCTGGATGGGGATCTGCATGCAGCTCACCGAGATCAAAGGCCTGCGCAGCAAGCCATGCAGGCAACGTGTTGGCCAGCCGCTTTCGGACCTCCAATGGCGCCTGCCCGACTTCTGCGAAGGGCAAACCCGGCACATCCGTCAGCACCAGCACACCGGGTCGGCACAGGGGCTCAATCGGACGCGGCAAGAGTATGCCAGCCCAGTCAGCAAAGAAGTCCCGAAACCGAATGAGTCGCTGCATTTCAGCTGCGTAATCGAGCTCTGCGTGAATTGTCCGCTCCAGCTCACGGTAAATGCCTTCGAGCTGCGCCGCAGGCGCACGAAAAAGACGACCTAGCGGTAACAGCCTTCGCACCTGTCTGAGATCAGCTGCACAGATGTCCGCAATCCCCGGGTACTGGATCTTCAGCACCAGTGCCTCACCGTCAAGCCCGCGGGCGCGATGCACCTGGCCTAAAGATGCCGCCGCAAAGGGCTGCTCATCGATAAATTCAAAATAGTCTGTCAGCTCACCCTGATAAACGTGGCGCAGATGAGCTTGAAGGTGGTCGTAGGGCAGCGCTGGGACCCTGTTCTGTAAAGAGCCAAGGGCCCGGGAGACCGGCTCCGGCAACAGGTCGTGCCACTGCGAGGCCATCTGTCCGAGCTTGAGAACCGGGCCTTTCATGTCGCCCAGCACCTCAGCAAGCAGATCGCCAACAGGCTGCCAGTCGATCCCTGAGCGCCCGCGCAAAATCCGCTGACCGAATACGCCACCGGCGATACGCGTGGCAGTGCCGGCTAGCCGCAGAAAACGGCGGGCTGAGGAAGCAGAAGGTGGTCTGGCGGGTGACAAGGCAAGGAACCTTTTTCGGACAATTGACACCCGATACTGAGCCGAGTTGGCGCTACCCGCAATCGCAGCTCAGTAAGGAAAGATGACAACCGGCGGGAATCAAGAGTCGCTGAAACTGACTCTTGAGCGCCGCCGCTGTTGCCTTCAACGCCTGACTCCTTACTCTGTTGCTGCTTCTGGGTTGGCTGGACTGACTAGCGCCAACATGCCCATCAGCGCCTGTGCCGGAATTGCCTCGCCGTTGAGTTCGATTTCGCCATCGGCGTAGATCAGGTTGGTCACCAGATTGTCGCCTTCCTTGCGGGCCAGGTTAGTGTTTTCAGCCATACTCGCCAGCATCTCGACCATCACCTCAGCTTCCACGGCAACCGTTTCAGCATCCGCATCCGGCTCGAACAGGGTTTTGTTCATGATCATGTCCCGCAGCATTGGCAGGGATATCTGCACGTGCGAATCAACCCTCGAAAGCAATTGTGGCAACAGTTCTGGCAAGGCAAGATCGAAGGAATCGGGACTGGACAACTGCACCTCGGCTCGCGCTCGACTCTCCCCGTTTGGCGTGCGAATCACCAGCAGATCCAGCGCCAGTTTTGGCTGTGCGGCCAACAACGCAGTAAAAGCCTGTCTCCAGCGCTCGGTTTGCTCGGGTGGTTCCTCACCCCGATAAACACTCATATTCAGTTCGTTATACAACTGATTGATCTCGGCTGTAGCGTCCTGATCGAACTGTGAAAAACTCCACTTCATTTCTGCCGATCCCAGCTCCTGATCATCATAAATGACCTTCGCCAAGCCGAAATCAATGCCACCTGCAAGGTTGCCGGCGTCTTCGCTGAGAACGGTATTCTGCGTCAATCCTTCCAGCACCATGGTTCCCTCGCTCTCGAGCCGCAAGGCTTCAATTGCCAGGCGTCCTTCACCCAGGTAGATACCCGCTGAGCCGCGCTGCTGATCGGTGTAGAGCGTCACCCCCGACAGATTCAGTGTGAACGACTTTTCAAGATCGGGCTGTGAGGTTACACGTACGCCATCCCACTGCCCCTCGAGAACCACCGCATCACCCCCCACATCGGTGGCGAAGTCGAGGGCCACCGAAGCCAGCTCGGCTGTTACTTTCTCGTTCTGGAAAGTCAGTGGGGCAACGCTGAAACGGCCGTCCACACTGTTTTCATAACCCAGGGTGCTGGTGATGCGCACCGGCGTCTGGTCACCGCTGGCTGCAAACAGAGGTTCGAGCCTTTCGCTGCGCTCCAGTACCGCATTGCTGGTGGCCATCACCGGTATCAATTGCAATCGGGCAAGACGCGACACAGGGAAGGGACCGTGCTCGAGTCGGTCAAGTACAGCAAGGGTCACAGGGCCCTGCTCATCTGGCCCAGGATAAGTGACTTCATAGCGGACGGAACTGGAAAACAGACCACGCTCAAACTGAGCTACTTCCATGCGCACTGACGCACCGGGCATCGCTTCTTCTATCTGTGCGTTGCTTTGCGCTACCGCATCACGCAGTACCTGTTCAATTTGCGTACCGGTGTACCACGCACCTGCCGTGCCAGCCACGCCGAGTGCAACCACGACCGCGACGGCTATCCCTGCTTTTTTCATACCTCAGTCCTTAACCTGTGATGGGGAATCAACGGGAACTGTAGGCCATCGCGCCAGAACTGTCAGCCCCGACGCACTGCACGGACAAGATGACCGTCCATTTACGCTGCCTATCATGGCCCTGGCAACTTGCGATTCAGCGCTCAAATGCCGATCCTTGATGGCTAGACAAGAATCATGCACAGGATGACCGCGTCACCATGACAGACAATAAAAACACCTTTCATTGCAGCCTGACACCGCGCTTTACCGACCTGGACACCTGGCGCCACGTAAACAACTCGCGTATCTATCAACTCCATCAGGAAGCAAGACTGCAGGCTCACCTGGACCTGTTTGGCCCCGACGCCTGGTTCTCCGATACGGTACGTTTGCGACCGCTGCGCTGCGTTACCGATTTTCGCCAGGTCACCTGGTACGGCAGCGAGGTCAAAGCCCAGATACAAGTGCAAACCTGTTCCAATGACAGCTACAGGGTGCGCAGCGATCTGTTTCAGAACGATCAACATGTGGGCACCCAGCAGGCGCTGATGGGCGCTTATGAGAACGGCAAGCAGGTCGATTTGCCCGCTGCTACCCGTGAGCGACTGGAAGCCATGACTAGTGGCGAAGCCCTGCTGCTGCCAGCTGCGGATTATGTGGAGCGCGTCGGCTCGGTAGCCACCTTCCCGGTCGTCCAGCAGCTCACGCCCCGCTACGCCGATCTCGACGCCGATAGCCAGCGTGGCGAGGCTGCGCTGGCTCGCTACATGGAACAGGCACGCTTTGGCGCCATTCGCCACCTGGATCTTGGCGGCCTGGGCATACTGATCGCCTCCATGGATGTCAGCTATCTGCACTTTCACGCTGGCTGGAAACCGGTCGACCTGCGCGCGGGCATCAATCGCATCGGCAACAGCTCATTTGTGTTTACCGGCTGCGCAAGCGGCGAGCATGGATTACAGGCAGTAGCAAACAGCGTGATGGTGGTGATAGACCAGGCAAGCAGTCGCCCAGCACCCATCCCGGATATGCTGCGCGAACAACTGCAGGGACTGATAATCTGAGGAACAGGAGCGGGTCACTCCTCAGCCGTACATAAAGGTTGGTCCAGGATGTTCGCGCCCATCATCAACGCCCACCTCGGTACTCACCAGCCCGTTGAGACGCTGGTTGAGATCGTTTATCACACCCCGGTGGGCGATCGGATCGGCCGCCAGATTATTCAACTCATCAGGGTCGGCCTCAGTGTCGTAAAGCTCCAGATCATTATTGCTCATCAGCTCATCCAGACCCTCGGGCGTGTGATGATTGCTCGGTGCAAAATAACGGGCAAACTTGTAGCGCCCGTCATGAATCCCCCGGAACAATGCCCGATTATCGCGAGATGGTCCGAGCTGCCCCTGGCGCAGTGACTCCTTGATAATCGCCCATGGAGAAACCGTGTCGGAATGGGTCATCACAGCCTCGCTGAACTCCGGATCCAGATACATCACTACGCCGTAATTGAACAGGTGCCCGCGCTCATCCCGCTTTGAACGCATGGCGGCACCACCCAGACTCGACGCCAGGCTAACCCCGGCCAGTTGCGGATAACGCTCGGCCTGAACCTCGGGTTTAACCCCGGCCAGCTCAAGCACGGTTGGGACGATATCGACTGCCGAGCCCAGGGCGGGAGTGCTCCGCGCCCGCTGGATGTCAGGATGGCGCACGATAAAGTTGACCCGCGTATTTTCCTTGTACATGTGCGGGCCCTTTTGCCGGAGCTTGTGGGCTCCGGCCATCTCACCATGATCCGCCGTCAGAATCACGATGGTGTCCTGATCCCGGCCGCTCTCCTTCAATGCGGCAAGTACCTGGGCAATGGACTGATCCACATCGCGAATGCAGTTCAGGTAATAACTCTGCAACCCCTGCCACGCCTGTTCGTCATCCGGCGCAATGTGCCCGTATACCTGGTTACAGATCGCCACATCAGTGCGATGCGCCCAGGGCTTGGTAGCCAGATCATCGGCATAGAAGCTTTTCGGTAACGGCACGTCCCATTGCTTGGCATAGACCCCGGTAGCGGGCCCGGCGGAGATCGGGCCAAGGTAGTTCTGTCGCAGGCGGGATTTTTTCTGCTCCGGCCCGGAGCTATAGAACATGATGTCATGCGGGTTGACGAAATTGACCGCCAAAAACCAGGGCTGCTGATCGTCCTTGTGGTCTTGTAACCAGCCCACGGTATCGCTGGCGGTCACCTTGTCGAAGATGAAACCGCTCAAGTGCGAGCCATGGGGATCACCGTTGAGATTGAAGTCAGCGAAACCATAGGGCAGCAGCTCATCAGTGGTCGGCCGGACCACACCATAGGTCAGATCGCTGGACTCGGGTATGTGCGACAGGTGCCACTTGCCCTTGTAGGCCGTGTGGTAACCCTGGTCGCGCAACATGTGGCCAAGGGTGGGAATGTTAGCTCCCAGCTCGTTGAACGGGGGCAAGCCGATGTTGGCGATCACCCCGGTCTTCTGCGTGTGTTGGCCGGTGAACATGACCGATCGAGACGGTGAGCAGGGCGTGGTGTTGACGTGGAAATTATCCAGACTCACTCCCGAGGCTAGTAACTGCTCGTGACCAGGCAGATGCACGACGCTGGGCAAATCAATGAAGGCTCTTTCCTGGTCTGTGACGATCAGCAGAATATTCAGCTTTTCCCCACGCGGGGCCGCTGCCCCAGTTCCGCGCGCATGTGTACCGGAGAGCGCGGCTCGTGCAGTGATTGATGAGGCCAGGCTGCCGGCAGACAGCGCGCCAGCCCACTTCAGTAGATCGCGCCGATTCATTTCATGCTCCTCGCGTTTTATACGCAGAATTATTGTTTGATGGCCGATATTGGCAGGCTGACAAAAGCAGAGGCATAATTCCAATGCATTTTAATATCTCATTCAATGCAGAGGCCGCATGACAAACCTGCAGCAGTTACGCCACTTCACCGCACTGGTTGAGCATGGCAATTTTGCCCGGGCCGCAGAGGCTGTCCATCTCAGCCAGCCGGCTCTGAGCCGCAGTATCCAGGCTCTGGAGGCCAGCCTGGAGTGCCGGCTGCTTGACCGCCATACCCGTGGCATCAGCCTGACGGTGCATGGGCAGGTGGTACTGGAACACGCTCAACGACTTCTGGCGGGCAGCCTTGCACTGGAAAATGCAGTTAGCCAACTGGGTAATCTGGAAGCAGGTGAGCTGCTGCTGGGCAGCGGGCCCTACCCCGCCGCCAGGCTGGTGCCGCAGGCGCTGGGACGTATGGTCAGCCACTGGCCTCGAGTGCGCGTCAATCTGATCATCGATAACTGGCTGGGGCTGCGTGAGCGTCTGCTGCGTGACGAACTGGAGCTATTCGTCGCCGACGTTCGCGACCTAGAGAAAGACCCTCAACTGAATATAGAGCCCCTGGGAAGCTATGGCGGCGTCATCTTCTGCCGGCCGGAACATCCACTGGCCCGGCGCAGGGACCTGACCATCAATGAACTGCTGGACTTTCCCCTTGCCACGACCCAGATGCCCGGCAAGATCGCGCAGGAGCTCAGTGAGCTTACCGGCATGGAACACCCGGTGAGCATCCAGTGCGACAACTTCATGGTGCTCAAGACCCTGGTCGCGCAGAGCAACGTGATCAGTATGGCTTTCCGAGATGTTGTGGCCGAAGACGTCAGCGCCGGCCGCCTGGTCGTACTACCCATGAAAGAGGCCAGCTTTGACCAGCATTCAGCCTACGGACTGGTCAGCCGTGCCGGACATACGCTGTCACCCGCGGCGCAAGCGATGCGCCTGCAAATGCTCGAAGACAATTCGCCACTGCTGGATTGAAAACCCGACCTCTTTTTAAACGCTAGGTGAAGCGCCTGGGAAGTTTCTGCCAGAGACAATTCAAGGTTTCCGCGCCCGGATCGGAACTTCGTTCAATGAACGCTGGTGGTAAAACATGGTAAAAAGATATGTCTGCCCATATAAAATTCGATCAGCGAAAACTCTAAATGATTGTTTCCGACCCTAATCTCGACGAATCAGAACGCCTTATCCAGCTTTATCGTATCGGCATACTGGATACGCCTCCCGAGCAGGAGTTCGATGATATTACGCGAATGCTGGCTCTGGTGTTCGACACGCCTTTCGCTGCGATTACGCTGATCGATCATTCACGGCAATGGTTCAAGTCACTGGAGGGCAAGCTTGATGTGTGCGAGACCCGCCGGGACGAATCGATTTGCACTTACACTATTTCCAGCGACGACATCCTGGTAATCCCCGATACGTTGAAAGATGCTCGCGCTGCCAACATCCCTCTGGTGGCAGGCGAGACGCGAATACGCTTCTATGCAGGAGTACCGCTACGCCTGAGCTCGGGAGCAAGGATCGGCGCGCTTTGCGCACTGGGTCAAAAACCCGCGGAAATTACTGCCTTCCAGCAGGAGATGCTCGCTCTGCTCGGACGGCAGACAGTCAAGCTGATCGAGCAACGACACAGACAACAGATAAATGCCTGGCTGGCACAGCTTTTTGCACGCTGCGACCTGATGGTCAGCCTGCTGGATCTCGACAGCGGCATTACCGTCTTTACCAACACGGCCTGGGATCAACATTATACGGGTGGTGGCGCGGAGCCCCTCGAGATGCTTCGCAATTTGTTGCCGAACGTGGACAACGCCGACCTGCTCGAGCTCGTGCAAGATGGATCGGATCAGCCCAGGCGCTGGAGCAACACCCGGGTGGTTTTCCCCCAGGGCGCTGCGTCAATTGCGAATGTGCAGCTGATCCCGGACTCGAGCGAAGCGCCACCGGGCTCGCACCGCAAGCTATTGGTCGTGATCGATGATCAGGCAGACATACATCGTGCACGACAGGAAGCCAGCGAGGCTTCATTCAGAGCAAGTCTGCTGGAAAAAGTGGCATCCATTACCCAGAACCCAGTCATCATCACCGATGCGGCAGGGCAAATAGAATGGGTCAACCCCAGCTTTGAAAGCATCACCGGCTACGCGCTAGTTGAAGTGCTGGGCCAGCGGCCGGGAAGTTTTTTACAGGGCGAGGAAACTGACCAGCAAGCAGTGCTGCGGATTGGCGAGCATCTGCGTAGCGGGCAAGGCTTGCGCCAGGAAATCCTCAACTATGCCAAGGATGGGAGGAAATACTGGCAGGAACTGGATATTCAGCCGGCACATGACCAAAGCGGAAAACTGACCCACTTTATCGCGGTACAGACCGACATTACCCTGCGCAAGAGGCAGGAGGAAGCAATGCGCAACGCCCATGCAGAGGCCGAGCGCATAAGCCAGATGAAAAGCCGCTTTCTTGCCAATGTGAGCCACGAAATACGTACGCCACTAAATGGCATCCTGGGTATCGCCCAGTACCTCGCTCGCAGCGTGCCAGAGGCATTTCGTCAGGACATCAACATATTGCATCGGTCGGGAGAGCATTTGCTCAACCTGCTAAATGAAATGATAGATCTGTCAGCGCTTGAGGCGGGCATTCTGGATATACACCTTGATCCGTTCAGTCCGCAGGAGGTATTGCAGGAAGTTTTCACTCTGTTCGAAACCAACGCAGCGGCAAAAGGACTCGAACTTCGTTTGCAGGTCGACGACACTCTGGCCGGTCGCTGGTTCAATGGCGACGCCAAGCGGTTGCGTCAAGTATTGATGAATCTGGTCGGCAACGCGATCAAGTTTACCCGCGAGGGCAGCGTCCTGCTGAGCTGTGTGTCAGCACCAGCGGATGATCACAAGTTCAGCCTGAAATTCAGCATCAGCGACACGGGCCCGGGCATCAGGCCAGAAGATAAACAGCGGATATTCCGCCGCTTCAGTCATCTGGACGCGCCGGAGGCGGGGGCGGGGCTGGGTCTGTCGATTTCCCGTCAGATTCTGCGTCGGATGGACAGCAGACTGATGCTCGAGAGCACTATAGGCGAAGGCAGTTGCTTTACCTTCGAGGTTGCAATGGCGCCTGCAGAGCCCCTGGTCACTTCAAGAGAGCAAAATGCCAGGCTGATCGAAGAAGCTGATTTTGCCGATACCGGCCCGATCCTGGTGATAGATGACAACGAGACCAACCTGCGCGTGATGCAGAGCTTGCTGGATAGCCTGGGCGTCAAGGATGTGCGGCTGGCCAGCTCGGCTCAGGAGGCACTGGAGCTTCCGTACAGCCAGGACATTGCGATTGCCTTTGTCGATATCCGCATGCCGGGAATGGACGGTTTCGAATTTCTTGAACGCTTCCGCAACCTGACCCAAAACAATCTGACGCAACCGGCAATGATTGCCTGCACCGCCCTCAATGGTGGAGCTGAGCGTCAGGCCATAATGTCCCGCGGATTTGATGGTTACATCGCCAAACCGGTAACGCTGATTGAACTGGTCGAGCTGCTGCAGCGTCGAAGGGAAGAACTGTCGCGCCACCGGGCGCCGGTCGTTTCGTCAAGCCAGTCCAAGTCAGTGATCAACGCCTCCCTGCAGGAAAAAATGGATGGCAACATGAGCCTGATCAGGCATTTCCTCGAACTGCTGGTCGAGCATAACGATAGCCTTTGGCAAAGTATCCGGCAGTCGATGGCTGAAAATGACATACAAAGCCTGCAGCGCAGCATTCACACGCTCAAGGGCCAGCTTGCCTATTTCGGGACCAAACACCCCGTTTACTGCAAGGTGCTGCGTATCGACGAGCTGCTCAAGGAGCAACTACCGGTTCCCGACGATGACGTGCTGGATCTCAATCGAGCCACGGATGAGCTCGTCGCGACCGCTCGCCGCGAACTGGCCGAAACGGAACCTAGTCCGCCTGTTTCTGCAGCCAAAGGTTAAGCTCCAGGCCGCAGATGGCTGCTCTTTTAATGGCCGCGCACAGCGGCCTGACTGATCAATCAGCAGGTAAACAGCTTCTCGCTCAAATCCTCCTCGTCCAGATACGTAATTCTTGCGGTCTTGAAGTTGAGGTCCACCAGCAGATGACAATAGTAATCCCCATGCCGCCAGGCCATGGCCACGCTGGAATCGTTCGAATAGTTCAACTCGAAGCGACCGTCGAATGCAGGATAATTGGAGCGAAAACGCATCAGCTTAAGTAACCGTTGCACAACCGGTTGCTCGATCGCTTCATCCATTTCATCCAGAGTGTAGTAATGACGATTGATGTCGCGCAGCTCGCCGGTGGCGTTCATCAGCTCTTCGTCATTACAGCCGGCGAGCAGACCCACGTAATAGACCTGGGGAATACCGGGCGTGAAGAACTGGATCGCACGCGCGGCGATATAGCTGTCGTCGTTGTTCATCAACGCATCGTAGAAGGTACAGGTGAGCTGATAGATGGCGCCCACGCTGTTCACCCGGGCCGCGGAGCGGCGCAGGATCGGGTCCGCGCTGCGGGCATTGATGTTGTCGATCAGCTCCTTGATCCTGTCATCGGGTAACACCCCTTCTACATCCGGAATACAGATGCCGTCATGGGTATCCAGCACCGTGATGCTGTTGCGCGGGCACATGCGCAACCAGTTCTTCAGATACACGCTGTTGTTATCAAGCAGCGTGTAAAGCATCAGCGGCGGCAAGGCGAAGGCATAGGGATGCATGTTGCGGCGGCTGATCGCGTACTGGAAGCTGGTGTGGTCGTGCACCTCCGGCAGGCACTCGGCACCATTACGCGCGGCTGTCTCGTTGACCCATTCGAGTATTCGATAGACATCCGGCTCGACCAGGAAACAGCTGGTACCGATCCGTTTGGTGGTGTAGCCGAAGGCATCCAGACGCAGCAGTTTCACTCCCTTGCTGGTCAGGAATTCGATGTATTCCTCCATCAAACGATAGGTGATATCCGCCTCGTAATTGAGATCGATCTGGCGCTCGGTAAAGGTGCACCAGACGCGGTCCGTGGAGCCGTCAGCGAAGGTCACCTCACGGAAGGGCTCCTTCTCCTTGCGGATATGGATCTTGGCCAGGTCATCCGGGGTTATTTCGCCAAAGCGGTTCACGTGCACAAAGAGTTCCGCATAGGGCGAATCGAGGCCGTTTTCGAGGAAGTCCTTGAACTGCTCGGACTCATCGGAAATATGATTGACCGTCAGGTCCGAGCAGATGTCATATTCGGCGGCTAACCGCTCTATGTCATCCCAGGTGCCAAAGGCTGGATCAACTTCCTTGTGGGTCAAAGGAGAAAATCCGCCATCGGCGTTGGAGGGGAAAAACGGCAGAATATGAATACCACCGATGGCATCAGACAAATGACGATTGATCGCCGTATGCAGGTCGGTGAGATTATTGCCAATACGATTGGGATAACAGATTAGCTGAACAGCGTTGCGTAATATCAATTGGGAGCCGCCTTGGTCAGAGTGAGGTTCGAAATCGAAGTTCGCTATCCATCATAGCACCAGCTCAGCAGCTGAGCAGGGCACCACCCAAAAGGGCTACTTCGGCAATCTCCAGGTTGTAGCAGCCCGAATTGCCTAGACCCGACGGCGAGCCGTACTGGAACGACGTTTAAAACATCGAGAGACTTCACGGTTTCCTCGACCACCGCCTAGTAAAGGAGCGTCCGCTGGGGATCACCAACCTCATTATCGCTATCAAGCTCGGAGAGGTCCGGTTTTATCCTGCTACTTATCGGCGGTTAAAGCTGCACAAACGCCACACGATTGAAACGGGTCATCTGTTCCCTTTCTTTAGCAACGCCTTGTGCCTTCTCAGCAACAGCAGCTTCGAACTGCATTTCGAATTTTTCAACAACGTCGACGACCGAAACTTCAGGTTCTTTACGGGCCGTGGCGGCGCACTACCTTAGACGTACGCACAGGCTGATCAGAGAATGATGGCTGTTGCTTAGGATTTGAACCACGCAAAAAAAAGCCCCGTCCTTTAAAGGACAGGGCTTTTTACTTTCTGGTGCCGGCACCAAGAGTCGAACTCGGGACCTACTGATTACAAGTCAGTGTTA